>JABMRB010000178.1 GCA_013202865.1 Candidatus Nealsoniibacteriota bacterium
CGGTGCCTGCTCGAGCAGCCCTTCGTCAAGGCCGAGGACGGTAAGGCGACGGTCGGCAAGACGACCAAGCAGGCCGGCATGAAGATCGTCCGGTTCGTCCACTGGGAACTCGGCAAGGAATAGGCGCCCATGTCCACCGAAGACTCGCCCCCCGAAGACACACCACCGGCGAAACCTAAGTACCGGCGTGTCCTGCTGAAGATCTCCGGCGAGAGCTTCGTACAGGCGGGCCAACGTGGGATCGCCATGGACGCGGTGCTTCACATCGCCCGGCAGGCGCGTCAGGCGGCCGAGCACGGTGTGCAGGTGGCGATTGTTATCGGCGGCGGGAACATCCTCCGTGGCGCCCAGTTCAAGGCCGGAAACTCGAGTATCCACGAAGTGACCGCCCATTACATGGGGATGCTGGCAACGGTTCTCAACGGGCTGGCATTGCAGGACGCCCTGGAATCGCTCGGTAGCGACGTGCGGCTAATGACGGCTATCCGCATGGACGTCGTGGCCGAGCCGTACATCCGCCGTCGTGCCAGTCGCCACCTCGATAAGGGCCGCATTGTCGTGCTGGCCGCCGGCACGGGCAGCCCGTTCGTAACCACCGACACGGCCGCCGCCCAGCGTGCGTTGGAACTCGAAGCCGACGTGTTGCTCAAGGCCACCCGCGTCGACGGCGTCTACAGCGACGATCCGGAGACGAACCCCGAGGCGGTCCTCTACGACACAGTCAGCTACGACGACTTCCGCCGCCAGAACCTGCGGGCGATGGACGCCGAGGCGATCACCAAGTGCGCGGAAAACAACTTACCGATCCTCGTATTCAATTTCCGCAAGGACGGCAACATCGAACAGGCGGTGCTCGGGCACCGCGTCGGGACGTTGGTCGGTAGTGGGTAGTGTGCAGTGTGCAGTGGGTAGTGATATCGTGATTTCCAACGCCCACGGGCTGCGTCCCGTGGGGTCGGCGTCGCGCACAACACAACCCACGGCCGAACAGTTTAGCAAAACCAACCCAAAGGACCTCACCATGAGCGCAGACGAGATCCTCATGGACGTCGAAGAGCGAATGGAAAAGGCCGTCAGCGTGCTCCGCAGCGCGTTGGCCGGCATCCGCACGGGCCGGGCTAACCCGGGCCTGGTCGACTCGCTAAAGGTTGAAATCTACGGCTCGCTGACGCCGATCAAGCAACTGGCCACGGTCGGCGCTCCGGAGCCCACCCAGATCGTGATCCGCCCCTACGACCCGGGCACGATCAAGGAAATCGAGAAGGCGATCCAGACCGCCGAACTGGGCCTGAACCCACAGAGCGACGGGCGGCTGATCCGGATCAACATCCCGCCCCTATCGGGCGAGGTTCGTCGCCGGATGGTAGGCCGGGTCCACGAGTTATCCGAGGAGACCAAGGTCGCCATCCGCAACATCCGCCGCGACGGCAACAAAGCGGCCGAAGCCGGCGAGAAGGCCAAGACCCTCTCCGAAGACCAGCGCGACGACGCCAAGCAGGAGATCCAAGAGCTAACCAAGACCTACGAATCCCAAGCCACCAAGCTGGCTAAGGCCCGGGAGAAGGCGGTCTTGGAGGATTAGGCTTCGTCGCAAAACGGTAGCTACGCTCGCCAGAGCGTGGGTGGTTAGTTGGGGCTAATCTCTCGCAAAAGGTGGCGTCTTCCACCGTCTGGCGACGGTAGCTACATGCAGAAAGCAGTCTTGAGACCTCCTTCCTCCCCGATATCGTCTTTCTTCGGTTCATCGCAGATTCGCGTACCTCTGATACATCCCGTGCTTTAGGTAAGCCCGTGCTTTGGGTAAGCCCGTGCTTTGGGTAGGATAGAGTACGCGAATTCGGGTTTGTGCGAATATTGCACCAGGTTTACGTTTTGCAAGTAGCCCCTCAGCGCGGCGGCGGCGACCATTAAGTCGGCTTGACATAAGGAGTTACGTCGATTACAATCAGCTCAGAACGGTCGATCGGCGTCTTTCGCCAAAATCAACCTTAGGTCGCAAGTTCGTCTTCACACCTGACAGGACCAC
>JABMRB010000179.1 GCA_013202865.1 Candidatus Nealsoniibacteriota bacterium
GAACACGGCCCCCGGATCGCCCGCGCCGCTTGCGTCCGCGAAGCGGACGTCCACGTCGAACGCCTCTCCGACGACCAGACCGGGCACGCCGTCACGGTCCACCAGTTCCATCGTCAGTTCCACGGCGGCCGGCGGACCGTCGGCCGGCGAACCGGTTCCACCCGATTCGATGACCGAGCCGTTGGCCGTATAGCCGAGCCGTTCGAGGACGTCGTCCAGTTCCGACTGCGTCACGCTGCCGTCACCGTTCAAGTCCGCCCGGTAGTCCGGCGGTGGAACGCTTTGCAACAGCCGGTTGATGAGAAACATCGCGTCGGTCGGCGTCACCGTCAGGTTGTCGTCGACGTCCCAGGGGAAGTAAGTGACGGCGTCCGAGTCGACGCCGTTTCCTTCGTTTACGTTGTTCGTTTCGTCCAGTTCGTCGACGGCGTTGTTCGGATCGATCGCAATGCCCACCAGATCGAAACTTGTCGACGCGTAGCCGTTACCCAGTTCCGGCGGGTCTTCGGCCGCCGCCCGGTCGTAGAGCCTCGCCACCGGCAACTGCACGTCGACGGACTCGGTCCACGCCTCCCCCTCAGCCAATCCTCGGAGCGAAACGGTATGCACCACAACGTCGTCCTCGTTGCCGATCGTTTGGTCGTCGGAGTAGACGACGTTGACGTCGAACGCCTCCGCAGGCGCGGTGCCGCGGTTCTCGACGGTGAAGGTTACGGTGGTCCAACCTCCGAGAACGTGATCCGAATCAGCGTCCAGCGCGGTGGCCGCCAGATCCGGAATCTCCAGCGTTTCCGGCGTGCGCACGGTGACGTCGTCGAAGCCTTCGTGAATGACTTTCTCGAAACCGCCGTCTCCGTCGATTTGCTCCACGCCGTCGCCCAGATCCGTTTGCGAGAGCGTCGTCATCTCGGTCAGCAGCGTGGCATCGACCAGCAGCGAGCCGCCGGCGCCGGTGAACAACAGCGGCGCGATGTTTTCATACGACATGGTGAACGCCCCTTTCACGTTCACCACACCGCTCTTGGAGAAACCAATTACGTCGGGAAAGGTGGCTACGTCCAGCGGCGTGATCAGCGATGTTCCAAACGCGTCGATGGCGGCACTCGACCCGCCGTTGAAATGAACGCCGACGTTCTGCGGCGTCCGCAGGCTTCCGTCGAACACTGGGTTGGTGTGACTCCCCAACGCAGTGCCGGGAAAGCTCGGCAAGCCGTCTGCGGTTTCGACGATCTTGAAGGTGTCCGCGTCGCCGGAACCGTGGACTTTCAGCGAGTTGACGGCCGATTCGACTCCGGCAAACAACAGGGTGCCGTTGGCCTGCAGTTTCAGCAGCTTCTCGTCCGCCGTCCAGGAACCGCTGAACGCCTGAATGTCGTCGGCGATCCCATCGTTGCCGGGCAGCAATGGGGCGTTCATGCTCAGAACCAGGTCGAAGGCGGGGTCGCCGAGCGTATCGACGGTCTCGACGTCGCCCAACAGAACGGTTCCATGACTTGGAGTGCTCAACTCGCTGATGCCGGGTGCCACGACGCTGAGTTTCGGTTGGGTCACGCCGACGAGATTGAGATTCAGACGGTCGCCGGGAATGGAGCCGGAAAAGGTCGGCCCCTTGGCGTCGATGGCGAGTGTGGCTCCCGACGGCGTGGGACTGGGCGTTACGTTGATCGTATCGGCTTGGGTGTCGCTCGTCCTCAGGGCCACCGCATGGAACTCGTCGTAAAACAGGCCGCCGCCGGCGGGGAAGTAATCGTCCGAGGCGCCCATGCCGACGTTGCCTGCGAACTTCGCCGTCGGCGTCACCGTCACCGTGTCGCCGGTGGTGTCGTCGCTGTCTTCCACGAGGAGAGTATTGCTCCCGAGACCGCCGATCAGCGTCATCTCGCTCACGATCAGGTGAACGTGTCCGCCCGGATCGTACCCGTTGGAATCGACCAGGAACGCGTCGTCTCCGCCGCCGCCGCCGATGAGCAGCTTGGTCCCGGGGTTTGTCGATCGGACGTTGATCGTGTCGTTGTCTTGACCGGTGACCAGGTTCAGTTGACTCAAGTTCGAGTAGGCGAGGCTGCCGCCCGGTCCGAAGAAATCGTTCCCACCCTGCACCGTGAAGACCTCATGGGTCGTGATTGTCACGTCGTCCTGAGTGGGGTCGGCGGAGTCGATCAACGCCACGACGTTGACCGGGCCGGGGCCGCCGTCGATCGTCAGCAGGCTGCGGATCAGGTCGACCGTATTGGCGGACTCGACCGTTATCAGGTCGATCCCGCCGGCGGCATTGATCTGCGTCGCGGTTCCGGGTGCCGTCCCTTCCACGTAGATGGTGTCGTCGTAGTTTCCGGTGTTGACGGTCAACTGCTGCAAGCCCTCGTAGGAAAGGGTGCCGCCAACGGCGAAGAAAGTGTCGGTTGCCCCGGCGCCCACCTGCGTGTCGCTGACGGTGACCTCGGTCAGCCAGCCGTCGGCCCCGTCTTCCAGGAGGAGGAAGTCGTGGCCCTGCTGACCGTTGACGCTCAGCAGGTTGCGAACGTCGTTGACCGTGCCGAGGGCGTTCTCTACGGTCACGTCGTCGTCCCCATCGCCGGTGCTGATGAATGTCTCGGTCTCGACGTGCGTCGATTCGACGAAGACGTTCTCATTGCCGGTGCCCGTGTACAGACGAAACTCGACCATCGACGTGTAGACCAGCCCGCCGCCGGGACCAAAAAACGTGTCCGACGGGCCCATGCCGAGCATCCCATCCGTGACGGTTATGGTATCGCCGGTCGGATCGCTCGTGTCGTCCACGGCTAGCCGATCGTCGCCTGCCTCACCGTGGACCGTCAGGAGGCCCTTGACGAGATCCACGGACCATGTGTCGTCGGGAAACGGAACGGTGGAATCGGGTGGCCCGGCCACGGTGACCAGATCGTGGCCCATGCCGGCGTTGATCGTAGTGGTGGTTCCATAGGCCGTGCCTTCGACCTTGATGTTGTCGCTGCCCCGGCCCAGATGGATCGTCAACTCGCTCAACTCGGCGTACTCCAAGCTCCCGATCGTTCCGCCGGTGCCGAAGAAGTTATCGGCGGGCGCGGCGCCCACGTGCGTGTCGGTCACGGTCACCGTGTTCGCCAGGGTTTCGCCGAGGTCGTTGATCGTCAAGGTGTCGAAGTCCGTCGCGAAGTCGGTTCCGCCGTCGATGATCAGGTGGCTGTGTATGCCGTTGACGTCGCCGACGGGGTCGGACGCGTTGGAATCGACCTGGATCACGTCGTCGCCCTTGTGCGCGTTGAACCAAAGGTCCGAACCGGGCTTTGTTCCCAGGATGTCTACATCGTCGTTCCCTATCCCGGCGGTGACAATCGTCTGTTCGATGCCCCAGTAGCCGTAGTTGCAGGACTGGTTCGCGGAGAGGCGAGCAAATGCGGTTTTCATCGAGGGCAAGGACTCCGCCTCAATCGTGTAGTGGTTACCGCCGAAATCCTTGGAATCGTCGATCGACAACAGGTCGACGCCGTCGCCGCCCTCGATCGCGATGAAGTTGGGCACGTGATCCAGGTCCTTGTCGGTCGGGGCGATCTCAATGCCGTCGTCGTCGTTACCGGCATCGATCGTGATCATCGTGCTTGCGGCCTTTCCCTCGACGATAATCGAATCGTTCGCAGCAAGCGCGTAGATCTCCAGCGTCAGGAGCGCCTCCGGCGTTTCGAGCACCGTGATCTCATCTTCGCCGTTGCTGCCGGCCAGATAGATGTTTTGGGGGCAGACGTCGGAACTCAATCCCCACATCGTCATCGTGTTGTTGTTGCTGGTTGGGGCGGCGATCACGGTCAGCGTGTCGAAGTTTACGTAGTCGATCGGCAAACCGTCGATCGACACGCTCGAACCGGTGATCGAATATGCGACCCCCTCACTCGGCGGTCCCAGGATGGTCAGGTCGTTTGTCCCCGTGCCGCCGTCGACGGTAATTCCGCCTGTGGGGATCCAGTTCTGTTCGCTGAAATCCAGCGTGACCGAATCGTTCCCGTCGGAGGTGATCACGCGTTCGTACCCGAGGATGTCAACGGAAGCGACCTCGCTTATCGGGAAAGACTGGGTGAAAACCTTGCCATTTGTTCCCGTTCCGGGCACGTGGATCCCGGTGTCCACCTCTGCCACGATGTTGCTCCCGCTGCTGCTGAGCGTGATCGTGTCGTCGCTGTCGCCCGTGTCAATGCCGTAGATCGGATTGCCGCCGTCGAGTTCGCCGGCGCTGCCGCCACGTATCAGAAGCCTCCCGGTACCCTCGTCCAGAACCTCGTGGAAGTTGGGAAACTTGCCGTGGTCTATGATGTCATAGCCGTACACCTCCGCGAGGTAGCGGGTCAGCAGCAGCGAGGGAAGGCAACGCCGGTCGTTAGCGTAGCGGGCGTTAGCCACGTCCCGGACGCCGTAGTAGGTAGTACCACCCGTCGTAACCCAGTTATCCGGGTGCGGCGCGGCGATGTGAAGCGGAAAACCGCTGTTACCTTCACTGGCGTTGTGGGTCGAAAAGAGCACTTCCGCGCCACCGGCGTCATACACCCAGAGATCGCCGTCCCACACCGCATCGGGCTTGAAACTCTGCTGGATCTTCCAACTGTTGTCTTCAACCATGTCTTCCCAGAGGAAATCCTCGTCCCGGCCCATGCCGAGCAGGTGCGCCATCTCATGGACCACGAGGGAGAACAGATCACCCAGGCCCGCGGCCGGCGAACCGGATTGCGCATTAGCGGCGTACGGGTTGATGATCGTCCCCATAAACTCGGACGATTCCTCCGGCGTGGGGTCCACAAACCATTGCACAACGTTGTTGTTGTCCCGATTGGCTTCGATGATAATGGCTCCCTCATCCGGGATACCGTTATACGGATCCTCGAACCCCGGAGTGCGGGCGTGGGCTCCGCCGCCGTTGTCGTTGTTGTCCATCACGATGGTGACGGTATAGACGTTGTCCTCGTTGTTCTCGTCCTCGAAATCCTCGATCACTTTTTCCCAGGCGTGCAGAGCCGCATCGACGACGTTGCGGGCCGCCCCCGCCTGGGACCCGAAGACATGATTGAAATTGTCCGGCGTGTCCGAATCGTCCGGCTCCAAGTCCGTGTCGAGATACACGGGGATCTCGAAGGGCTCCTCCGACGTGACTCCCCGGTTGTGCCAATTGATGCTTATCGACAGCAGCCGGCGGGCTTCCAGGATCTCGAACGCCAAGGCCCGGCGTTGCACCGAACGCTGCCGCCCGGCGGCCTTCCGCTGGTAATTGCTTGCGTTCATGGCTCGTTTCACTTCCTGATGTCAACAATCGTAGCCGTTCAAGGCCCGGCCACGCCGGGCAACCTTCCCAAACGGCACTGCCCTGAGTTTAGCTGAGATGCGGGGCGTTGCAACGGTTTTCTTGCCCCCCCCAAGAAATCCCAGAATTCTTGGAAATCGGGCCGGAAATACCCTTATGGTGATGGGTTTGCGGTGGAATCCGGCCCGGGATAGGCCCTGCCAAGCGGCGGCCCTTGACTTGGACAAGAGCTTGGCCGCTGCCCTTGTGATGGCGGTATTTGGGCAGCCTTACGGATCTTGAGAAATCGGACACGGCAGCACAACCTTTCTGTCAGAGGGGTAGTTCTACCCCTTTCGGCTCTAACAAACAGGCTGCACTGCCGACCGCCGGCAGGTAATCTAAGTCTAGATTTCAGAACGACTTACGTCGAGTGGGCGCACGAGGATTCGAAC
>JABMRB010000180.1 GCA_013202865.1 Candidatus Nealsoniibacteriota bacterium
GTTTGCTATTCGTTGGAAATGGACCGCGGCCGAGGCGGGTGGAACTTCGACAATGCCGTCGAGGACGATTGGGGGTGCGGCTGGGCTGTGACCGCGAAGAAGAATATGGGCCAGGTCGTCCACCACCCGCTGCAGGATTGGGCGAAGCTCGACACGTTTCGCCCGCCCAACCCGCGCGACCCGTTCTACTTCGAGCGGATCGACGGCGATATTGCCGAGGCGGGCGATCGTTACGTGGTCGTGGCGTGCCATTTTAACTTGATGGAACGGCTCCACATGCTCCACGGGTTCTCCGACACGCTCGCCGATTTCCACTTGGAACCGGAGAAGACCGAGCGCGTGTTGGACATGGTCCTCGATTTCAAGCTGGAGATGTTCGACGAGCTGCACCGCCGCTTCGGCGACCGGATCGACGGGCTGTTCTGTACCGACGACTGGGGCTCGCAGCAGGGCACGTTCATCGGCGGGAAGATGTTCGAGGATTTCTTTCTCGAGCGCTACCGCCGCATGGTGCAGAAGGTCCACGATTGCGGCTGGCACTGCATGCTGCACAGTTGCGGCCGGGTGAACGACTTCGTGCCCTACTTCATCGACGTCGGGTTCGACGTATTGAACTTACAGCAGCCCCGGGCGTACGGCATCGAGGAGCTCGGCGAGCAATACGCCGGCAAGGTCTGCTTCCTGACCACGGCCGACATCCAAGCCACCATCCCGCGTGGCGTTCCGGAGGAGATCCGCGAGGAAGTGCGGCTGCTGGTCGACCGCTGGTCAACGCCCAAGGGCGGGTTCATCGTGTTCAACTACGGCTTCGACGAGGCGATCGGCACGACGCGGGAAGCGACGGAGGTGATGTTTCAGGAATTTGCGGCGCAGATGCATCGCTGGGGGAAGTGAGGTTTTTTGGTAGGGGGAATGGTGCGGAAGGGAATGGTGTAGAAGGGAAGAGGGGAAAGGGGGGAGAGGGGAAGGAAGCGGAATGTCGAAGGTCGAACAAGGAGTGTTGAAGTGTGAAGGAAGACGTGGACCTCTGGAAGGATGGGTGAGATGCGAGATACCGAAGGCTAAACTGAGTATTAGAGTCTGGCCCCGTTGTCCGTTGTCGCGACCCGTTGTTTTCCACCAGGGGCGTGAACCATTTGCCGCGGTGAGTGTCAGTCCCGAATAGAGAAGTCTACGATGCGATGGAGTGCTCACTGAAATGGATGACTGGAAGAAGAACATCTTCGTTGACGACCGCCTCGAATCCTACCGGAACTTCTTCAGTGATGACTGGGGACACCGAATGGATGCGCTAGTCAACGATGCAGCGACTCTCCGAGAATTGGTCTTCGACCTAATGATGGATTGGCGCGGCGCGGCCTATACGGTGTCATTTCCGGCGCAGATGCTTGAACATTTCCGCGGCTTCGCTGAGGGATTCGCTAACGATTCAGAGCCGAACACTGGGATTCTGAGTCTTGTGGACACTCTGCTTGCGAAAGTCTCGCGCGATCTTCATGAACTACCTGCCGAACCGCAGCTTCAACGCAAGCTCCGTGAGAAGTTCGTCAAAGTTGCGGCCGAACTGAAGGAAGCGCAGGACGCGGTCCAACAGACACTTCCCGTCGAGCAACTGTGGCAAGACTATTTGGGCCACGATGTTTTCCAGATGACGCTTTGGAGTTCTCTCCGTATCTGCTATGTCGCCATTTACAATGCGTACGACAACTTTGTTGGGCAATGTACATCGGTAGCTTGCAACGGGGAAAGGACTCGCACGACCACAAGAGACTTCAAGCAGAAGTTTAAGAGCGCCTTTGGCGACCCGGCCTTCCAGCGGTGTTGGGGCAACAGCGGTATCCATGTGGCACGGCTTGCCCGACACGCATTGTCGCATGCTGGTGGCCGCAAGACCGACGCACTGAGTCGGCAGTCGCACAATTTCCGTGTCGAAGACGGTGTCATTCATGTTACGCCAAGTGATGTTAAGGAGCTATACTCAACCCTCAAGGACGCGGCGTTTGGTTTGGCGGAAGTCGCGAAGCACAAACCAGAATTCAAGTGAGCGGGGTCACCGCGGGTGGCCCCGTCGTTTTTTCCGCAGCAGGCGTCGCCACTTTGAAACGCGCCTTCGGAAAAACGCCGGGGTGACGAAGTCAGAAGAGGAGCCGTGTTTCCACCCGACCTCTTGTGACTCGGTCACCCAGACGACTGCCCGAACAAGTCGAAGCAAGTGGGCGGCGCTGCTGCGGCCACCGACGTGGCCAGTGGCTACTGGTCTTCAGGCCGACCTAACTCCTCCGGGGCCATCAGGTCTTGGCTCGCTCCGCGAACGTGCAGAATGTAAATGGTTCTGTCACGAACGAGAGGTAAAGCAGCCGGTACATCATTGACGTGGAGGCAAGCCTCGCTCTTCGCGAAACCGATCTTGAGAGTCGGAGAAGGGCTCGGTTTGGCCGGCGTTGATGTCCGCAATGCCTTGGCGGATTGCCGCGTTGGCTGCCTGCCGTTCTTCCCACTCGACGAAGTGAATCGGCGCCACCGCTGGCAAGCTTTTCGTCATTTCTTCGCTTTTAATTCCAAGTACCGTAGTGCGAGTCCCCTTGGCGAAGGCGGGCGCGTTAGCGTTAGCGTCTGCGTTCCCTTTGGCAGTCGTATCTCCACCTCGGGCGTCGCTGCCCAGAGGCCGTACGTGTTGGGGACGTTTACGGATACGGGTTTGTCCGTGCCGACGGCGACGTCGATCGACTGCTCGAAGTTTGCTACGGCCGCGGTCATGGTCAGGCTGTAGATTCCCGTTTCCGGGACTTCGACAACGTAGTCGATCCGCGGCGGGGTTCCCCAGCCCGGGCCGCACTTGGGCGAGAAGACTTGCTTGCCACCGGTGACGCAGTCGTGGACGAACACACCGGCCGACTTGCTAAACGATTCGGCCTCGATGTGGATGACGCCGGGTACCGGCTTCCATGGCGGTTCGGTCTTCGAGTCGCGAGACGCATCGTCAACGACAGGCACCTTGTGGCTTGCCTGGCCGTCTGCCGGCGTGATTTTCCCGGCCACTTCCATGACCGCGGCGGCTCGCGATTCGGAAGCGAGCGTTGCAGCCAGCCATCGGAGGCGTTCGATCTGCGCGAATTCGGCAGTGTGCGAGCGGGCCTCCATCGCGGCCATGAACTCGGGGCCGGCCAGTCCGCAGGCCTTCGAGAACTGCCATGCCCTGCCATAGACGACCTTCCAGGCGTACCCGGGCTGCGGCTCGACGTGCGGATAGGCGGCTTTATAGGCCGCACAAGCGTGGCCGGGCTGGCGCACCCCGACCGCCGGAATGCCGAAGGCCTGGCATATAAAGATGGACCACGACGACCGGGGCCCGCATTTCCCGCCGCCCGCCAATACGTTCTTGAAAGTGTCGTCGAAGGGGAAGGGCGAGAACCTGCGCCATACTTCGCTGGTCGAATTGACGACCTGCTCGTTGACCTTCAAGTCGGGCCGCCAGGTGTTGATCATCTCTCTCGCCCAGGCCAGATCGGCATTGGACGCATTCGAGGATACAATCTGCCGGTACTCCCATACGGAAAGGTTGTCGAAGCTGGGAAACAGCTCCTTGTTTTTGTGTGCCGCCTTGAAGTGTTTGTAGCGACCGACGGGATCTGCGGGCGTTTTCGCCTGGCCGGCGCCTTGGTTGCCGGTGCCGGGCGGATTCAGACCGGTCGCGATGGCAA
>JABMRB010000028.1 GCA_013202865.1 Candidatus Nealsoniibacteriota bacterium
TAAATCACTTGGGCGCGATGGTGCCTTCTTGTGGGCTGCTGGCGGTGGCGTAGAGCTTCTTGGGGATGCGGCCGGCGAGATAGGCCAGGCGGCCGGATTCGGTGGCTAGACGCATCGCCCGGGCCATGCGCTCGGCGTCGGTGGCGTGGGCGATGCCCGTGTTCAACAACACACCGTCGACGCCCAGTTCCATCGCCGCGGTCACGTCGCTGGCGGTGCCTACGCCGGCGTCGACGATTACCGGGTAGTCGGGATCGCCGTCCTTGAGATACTCCAGGCAGATGCGGATGGCATTGGGGTTGAGCACGCCCTGGCCGGAACCGATCGGGCTGCCGGCCGGCATCACGCTGGTCGCGCCGGCCTCCTTCAGCCGCCGGGCAACCACGGCGTCGTCGCCCGTGTAGCAGAGGACCGCGAATCCTTCACTCACGAGCGTCTCGGTCGCCTGCAACGTGCCGATCGGGTCGGGTAGCAGCGTCTTCTTGTCGCCGAGCACCTCCAGCTTGACCCAATCGGCGCCGGGGTTCTCCATCTGCGAGAGGATTTCGCGTCCCAGCCGGGCAACCCGCACAGCGTCGTCGGCCGTAAAACAGCCGGCCGTGTTCGGCAGAATCGTGTAGCGGTCCGTATCGATGAAGTCCAGCAGGTTCTTGCCGTCCGCGTCGATCAGCCGCTCGCGCCGCACGGCCACGGTGATGCACTCGGTGCCCGAGGCGTCCAGCGACCGGCGCATCAACTCGTAGTCGGGGTACTTGCCCGTACCCACGATCAACCGGCTGGAAAACGAATGGGAACCGATCTGCAAGGGACGATCGACGGTCGACTGAGCCATGGTGCTAACCTCCTCCAACTAGGGTGACGATTTCTAACCGGTCACCATCGGCCAACCGGTGCTCGGCGTGCTTATGGCGGGTGACCAACTGCAGATTGACCTCGACCGCCACGTGCTTGCCGACGAGATCCAATTGCTCGATCAATTCGGCAACCGTGGTCCCGTCGGCAACGCGGCGGGGGCAGTCGTTGACAATGATCTCCACGCTACGTTCTCCGCGCTAAGTTCCCGGCCGGGGTGGGGGCACGGCAGTGCCGCCGGCGCCGGCACCCGCCCCCACGGCGCGGAACGGGCTCCAGCCCAACGGAAGCAACTGCGCCTTCTGCGGTTGGCCGGCGGCGTGCATCGACTTGCTCCATGGAATGGCGTAGGCCGCAACCTTGCCGGTGGTGATCTCGGCCACGTAGACCGCAGCCAAACTGGGCCGCGCGCGTGTCCCCCCCCGCTGCTGAGCGACCATGCCGGTGACCATCATGAAACGAGGGTTCTTTGACGGATCGATGCCAAGGTCGGTCCGGACGTCGCGCTGAAAGAAGCCAGTGAATCCGCTATTCTGCTTCCCCATCACAAGCGCATTCAGGTTGCCGGTAAGGAAATCGAGGAAATAGACGGCCTCGACCTCCTCGTCGACCGGCCCGGTGGCCATGGCGTAGGTCTGGCAGCGGTCGGTTGCCACGGCGTGCAGTGGGGCGTCGGGCCAGCCTCCCGTCAGGATCAGGGCGCCAAGGACCCCAACCCCGAGCCATAGGAGCCGGCTGTGTGTCAGCGTACGAAACATGATATGGCCTCCTCTGTTACGGCGAAAAAAACTCGGTCCGCTCGAACGGGGCAGCAAGACCGCCTTGCGCCCCGCAAACATATCTCTAAGGCATGGTAGCCAGTGTGGGCAAGCATTTCCAGGCCTTTCTCAACCCGTTAGCCACCATTGCCTCTAACGCAAACACCCTATTCCCCCGGAATCCTCACGATAGCGAGGAAATCTGGGGCCTCAGGGGAATCTAGGGCCTTCCCTCTGCGGATGCCCCCTCTGCGGATAGTGTCTCCGTCCGCACTCCATTCTACGGCTGAGCAATCCGAGTTGTTTCCAGTTTCTCTCGCGGTTTCGACGCGGCCCGGCAACCGCGGAGCGTGTACGCGGCGGTACCAGGGCGTGCAGTCGTGACCGCCGGGGCGACATGCCTCTTCGCTAGTGGCCTTGGCTCGGTGGCGTCAGCTCGCCAGTTTTAATTTTTTTCTCAGTCGACGTTCTCGGCCCCTTGCAAAGCGGAAGTGATCGGTCTATAACCGCCATGCATAGTGGTTAGCCGTTCGGCAGCAGTTCGCCAAGAGTGTGTGTCAGCAAGGAGTTTATTATGCCTAGCGTCAACGTTGCCCTGATCGGGCAAGGCTTCATGGGACGTTCTCACTCGAACGCGTGGGGGCAGGTAGCCAAGTTCTTCCAACCGCCGATGGCTCCGGTGATGCACACGGTCTTCGGCCAAGAACAAGAGAACCCCCAGGCCTTCGCCGACAACTGGGGTTGGCTCAACGCAGCCACCGATTGGGAAGCGCTGGTCAATTCACCCGAGATCGGATTGGTCGACGTGGTGACCCCCAACTTCATGCACGCGCCGGTGGCCAAGGCCGCGATCGCTGCCGGGAAACCTTGCTCCTGCGAGAAGCCGATCGCCGGCACCCTGGCCGACGCCAAGGCGATGGCCGACGCAGCCAAGACGGGCGGCGTGAAGACGTTCGTCTGGTTCAACTACCGTCGTTGCCCGGCCGTAGCGCTGGCCCATCTGTTGGTCAAGCAGGGCAAGATCGGCGATATTCGGCACGTGCGGGCGACCTACCTGCAAGACTGGGCCGACGAGTCGATTCCGCTGGTATGGCGGTTCGACAAGAAGTTGGCCGGCTCGGGTGCCCACGGCGACCTCAACGCCCACATCATCGACATGACCCGTTTCGTAACCGGCCAGGAGATTACCGAGGTGGCCGGGGCGATTGCCGAGACGTTCATCAAACAGCGGACACTTGCCGGCGGAACGGCCGGCGGGGGGATCACCGACGGCGGCGAGGCGGCGGCCGGCATGGGCGACGTGACCGTCGACGACGCCGTGCTGTTCCTTGCCCGATTCTCCGGCGGCGCGGTCGCCAGTTTCGAGGCCGCCCGGCAGGCCACCGGAAATCA
>JABMRB010000181.1 GCA_013202865.1 Candidatus Nealsoniibacteriota bacterium
CAGCTAGCACCGCGAGCTGCGCAGACGCTGCCGACAAAACGAGCGGGGATTCTAACAGAATACTCGGGGCATCTCCATGGCAATTCGAGCTGTCTTGCACTTCTTCCCAACGCGACTTTCCGGTAGAATGGTAGATAGTGAAGAGGCAATGCAAACTCTCGCGGTAGAGGTGCTATTGTGACGGAAATGGCCAAGGGAAAAGCGACGCGAGTCAAGGTAGTCATCGAGCATTGTGGGGACGGCTACCTCGGCTATCCGCTAGGCATGAAGGGCGTGGTTGTTGGACAGGGCGATACTTACGATGAAGCACTGGCCGACGTGACCTCGGCTATCCGGGCACATCTTGAAGTGTTTGGTCCAGAGACGTTGATACTCGAGGATCCTGCGCGGGAAGCCTTTATCGCCGAAGCGGAGGTCGTCGTCTGATGGCCAAGTTTCCGCGAGACGCTCCCAAGCATCGCGTAATCCGTGTAGCCCGGCAAGGACGCCCCCTATATGAACATCGCACTGGTCCACGACTGGCTTACCGGCATGCGGGGCGGCGAGAAGTGCCTCGAGGTCCTTTGTCGGCGGTTCCCCAGAGCGCGACTGTTCACGCTACTGCACGCCCCCGGCACCACCTCGGCAACGATCGAGCGGATGCAGATTAGCACGAGCTTCCTGCAACGGTTCCCCGGCGTTGCGCGACACTACCGCTACCTGTTGCCGTTGATGCCGACGGCCGTCGGGCGGTTGAAGATCCCCGACGACGTGGACCTGGTCGTCAGTTTCAGCCATGCCGTGGCCAAGAGTATTCAGCCTCCGCCCGGGGTGCCGCACGTCTGCTATTGTTTTACGCCGATGCGATACGCCTGGCACCGGCGCGACGACTACTTCTGCACGTCGGCCCGTTTCCACAAGGCTCCGGCCGCCGCGGTCCGCAACTTTCTGCTCGATCGACTGCGTGACTGGGACCGGGCCACCGCCGACCGGGTGACGCGGTTCGTGGCGGTCAGCCGCACGGTCGCTCAGCGGATCGCCGAGTGCTACGACCGCCCGGCCGAGGTGATCTATCCGCCGGTCGACGTGCGGTTCTACACGCCCGCCGACGTGCCACGCGACGATTACTACCTGTGCGTTTCGGCCTTGGTGCCTTACAAGCGGATCGATCTGGCGGTGGAGGCTTGCAGTCGGCTCGGGCGGCGGTTGGTGGTCATCGGCGACGGCCCCGAGCGGCGCCGGTTGGCTCGGCAGGCCGGCCCGCGCGTCACACTGCTCGGGCGGCTCGGCGACGAGCCCGTTCGTGACCATCTGCGGCGAGCCCGGGCGCTGTTATTTCCCGGCCACGAGGATTTCGGCATCGTGCCGGTCGAAGCCCAGGCGTGCGGAACGCCGGTGATTGCCTACGGCGCGGGCGGAGCTACTGAGACCGTGTTGCCGCCCGGCAACGGGAGCCCCGGTACGGGACTCTTCTTCGACGAGCAGACGCCGGCATCGCTCTGCGGGGCGATCGAGCGTTTCGAGGCCCAAGCCGACCGGTTCGACCCGGCCTTGGCCCGGCGGCAGGCCGAGCAGTTCGCCGCCGAACGGTTCGAGCGCGAGTTGGTGGCGTGTTTGGAAGAGACGGTCAATTCTGTTCGGCACGGGACTTGCGACGGGTAGCCCGGACACTCTTGCGCAGAAGACGCGGCCACTGGGAGAGACTATTTCGCAAGACGTGTCCGGGTGGCGGAGCCACAAGAGGTCCTGCACCTA
Source organism: Candidatus Nealsoniibacteriota bacterium (assembly GCA_013202865.1). GTDB lineage: Bacteria > Planctomycetota > Planctomycetia > Pirellulales > Thermoguttaceae > JABMRB01. The sequence goes on from JABMRB010000181.1 coordinate 1,735, forward strand.
CTCACGGGCCTCTTGTGGCTGCGCCACCCCGACACAAACATGGTGCGTTTCACGCACCCTACGAACTGGGAGGTCAAGCCGCCGATCTCTTTCGCGACGTGCGTTTCTTGCGGCGCTTCGACCGGGCAAACTCATAGAGCAATGTGTTCTGCTGCTTGCCAACCTGCCGCGTAGTGCCCATCTCGCGAAAACAGTAGGCGATCTGCTGAGCGACCCGGCGCTGGATCTCCAGCGACTCGGCCAGATGGCCCGTGTGAAACGGCGAGGGCAAGGAGCAGGAGATCAACTTAGCCAGATCCGACGCCGTCCGCAATCGTCGCGTTTCGTGAACGGCCGTCAGCTTCTGGTCCTCGACCTGATGGTCGTTGGCCCGCCATCGCCGTCGCCGGCCGTGGCCCGGATAACGCCACTCCTCGACGTCCACCAGCACGACCTCCAGCGTCAGCCGCCGATGGGGAAAGACACGCGTGAAGTGGACCATCTCGTCGAACAGATCCAACAGCTTCCCCCGCTTGGGACTCGCTCGCCGGCCGATCACTTCGCCCCCCTTGGCCGACTGCTTGACCAGCAGCTTGCGAACCACGATCGGCTTGACGACGGTCACGCAATGGTCACGCAGCAATCGGCGGATCTTGTCGCGGATGGCCGCCAGAGAGCCGTGCTGAATCTCGACCAGTTGGCCGGCGGAAATCACGTCGATGCGGTATTTTCCCAGCGGCACCTCGAATTGGGCACCGTCGTCGGCGTAGAGCCGTTTCAGTTCGCGGTGCAGAGAAGTTTCCATGCTAGCAGTTCGTATGCCGAAGAGATCCCGTATGCCAAAGAGACGATAACACCCCGCAATAGGGTATATCGGCAGAAGAGGCGGCAAGGATCAGGGTGAGCGCGATCAAGAGTTGCACGGCGCGACGCACAAGAAGTTCCTCCAACGTAGCCACGGATCCGTTCGTAGTACCGCCTTCAGGCGGCAAACGCCTTGCCACGGCACATCGAGGTGCTCCCTATTCCGGCTGAAGCCGGTACTACGAACAATCTGCCGGCGCTACTGCCAGCGAGTGGGAATACCCCCCCGTCAACGCCCGCCGAATACTCTCGGCACCTGCTTGCAATCCGCATGCCTCTTGCTACAATAAGCTTTCCCACCGGACAGGTCCGCCCGGGACCTCCCACCACCCACCGCTGAACAGCCTTCCGCCAAGGACCACCTTCCACCGAGGACCACCTTCCACTGAGGAGAAGTGATCGATGATTGTGAAACTAGCGATCTGCGCCGCCGCCCTGTTGACCGTTCTTCCCGCTGAAGCCGAAGACCAACCGCAGCAGTCGGCCGAGGCGAAACCGGACAAGCCGAGCGAGCAACTCGATCTATTGCAGATCGAATTGAACGTGGTCAAGTACACCAACGACGAGCGGGCGAGGCGAGGGCTGCCGAAATTGAAGGTCGATCCGGAGTTGATGAAGTCGGCACGCTCTCACGCGGCGTGGATGACCCGCAACCGGCGGCTCATCCACACCACCCGCCCGGTGGCCGAGAACATCGCCATGGGGCAGTCGCACAGCAGTTCGGCCGTCAACGCCTGGATGAATTCAAGGGGACACCGGGCGAACATCCTCAACGGCAGCCACGGCCGGATCGGCGTGGCCGCCTATCGCACGGCAGGCGGCACGATCTACTGGTGCCAGCAGTTCCTGCGGTAAGATTCTCAAGTTCGGAAGTGTGCGGTAAGAGAGGAAGTGTGTAATAAGGGAAGAGGGGAAAGGGGGAAAAAGGGGAAGAGAACCGCAGAATGTCGAACAAGGAACTCCGAATGTCGAAGTGAAGAACCCCGTGGCTGCCATTTCACCGGCGTCTCCCTCTTTTCCTTCAACATTCGGAGTTCCTTGTTCGACATTCTGCGGTTCATTTCTTTTCGCTTCCTTCCTTCTTCCTTCCTTCCCCAACTTCCCCCTTTCCCATCTTCCCTCCCTACACCCTCCCCATTTTCCCCCGTGGTTGACACCCCGTCGCCGACCACGGACAATGCTGCCGTATCGCCATTCTCTGCCGATCCGGTCACGTTTCATCGGGAGGAACCGAAATGAAGCCGCTGCTTTTCCGCCCTGCAATTTGGGCTCGATGTCTACCGTTGGTCTGTGCTTTCGCCATACCGGCATTTGCCGAAGATTTCACGCCGATCACGAACCCAAGCTTCGACCAGGGCGACGACGCCCCGACAGGCTGGACGCTCTCCGGCGGCAAGGGCCGTTGGGTCGATCGCAACGTGCTGGAAGTAACCGGTGACGGCAGTGACTCGAACTTCTGGCGGTGCGATTATCGGTTCGAGCCGGGCAAGCTCTACCGTTTCCAGGTTCGCGGCCGCGGCACACCCAGCGACGGCTGCGGCGTGGTGGGGCCGGTGTTTGCCAATCGCGACATTCACGCACCATCGCCGGTCTGGAAATGGCTGGGGCACGTCTTTCGCGTCCCCGACAACGTAACCGATTCGTACCTCCGGCTGGGCCAGTGGCAAACCAACGCCCCGATCCAGTTCGACGCGGTGGAACTGACGCCGGCCTTGCCCGTGCATCTAGCTCTCGGCGATCTTCTGTTGGGCGAAGGCGAGTCGATCCGCGACGGTCGCTACACCTTCTCTGCCACGTTCGCCCACGATTCGAGCAACTACCACCGCCCGCTGCACAGTGCCACGGCCGGTTTCAACAGCGACCGCTGGACGTTCGGCGGCGGCAGTCAGGTCACGTATCGTTTCGAGTTGCCGGGGCACAAGATCGCGTCCGTCCGGCTCAGCTTCAACGTCAACTATCACACGCGCGGCGGTTGCGTGGCCGAGGTCAGCCGCGATCAGAAGGCATGGACTGCTCTGGCGACCCAAGAGTCGCTCGGCACCGCCCGTGTCGACTTGCCCGACGACCTGCTACCGGCCGACGTCCTCTTTCTGCGATTTCGTACGTCAACCGCCGACAGCTCTTTCCAAATCAATCGCGTCGAGTACGACGCCGAGTTGCACGGGAATCCGGTGAACGCAACCGGTAAGACGGCTTTCCTCGCGCTGGAGGAACTGCGGCCCGGCCTGGTAATCGAGCGGATGACGCTTCACGAGACGCACATCGGCCAGTCAAGATTGAACCTCACGCTGAAGAATACCAGCGGGCACCACTGCGAAGTCAACGCGAGCACTGCCGTGACGCCGCTCAGCGAGGGTCTGTCCGAAACCAATGTCAGCTTCAGCCTGGCCAACGATGAGTCAACCGATGTTCCGTTGCACTTCTCTGTCGACAGCCCTGGCAAATACTCGCTTAGACTCAAGGTCGACGGCTCGCGCGACGACGGCCCGTTGATTCGAGCGTCGCTAGAGTTTACGGTGCCTGATTACTATCGGGCCGATTACGGCAGGCAGATCGCCACGGCATCGGGCAAGGCGAGCCTCTGGTGGTGCGATGCAACCCACAAGATCCCCCAGAGTCGCGTTGCACCGACGGTCGAGGACGTTGCCGCTCGCATGTCGGCGGCCAGGAACGACCGTGAGGCCGTGCAAATCGTCGTTCGGCCCGATAGGCCCCTCCGGCAGCTTGCAGCCACGGCTTCGCCGTTGATTGGTTTCGACGGCGCCACGATCCCCGCCGACAACGTCAAGATCCTCCGCGTGGCGTACCACTTCGTCAACCATCCCACCGACAAGACGGGCCAACGCGACTACTGGCCCGACGCCTTACCTCCGTTCGACAAGCCGATCGACCTCCCGGCCGGAAAGAACCAGCCGTTGTGGGTGCTGGTACACGTCCCCAAGGATGCTAAGGCGGGCGACTACACGGGCAAGATATCCTTGAAGGCCGAGAACTTCTCGGCCGACGTGCCGATCGAGTTGCACGTCTGGGACTTCACCTTGCCGGATCGCAACCACATCGAAACGGCCTTCGGGTTCTCGGCCGGCAACGTCTTTCGCTATCACCAGTTGAAGACCGACGAAGACAAACGCCGCGTGCTCGACATGTACTTCCAGTGCTTCGCCGAACACCGCATCAGCCCCTACGATCCGGCGCCCATGGACCCGATCCGCGTGAAGTTTCTCCCCGAGGCCGATCCACCTCGGGCGGACGTCGACTTCTCGGCCTTCGATCGGGCCATGACCAGAGCCGTCGAGAAGTTCCACTTCACCGGCATTCGGCTGCCCGTGCAGGGGATGGGCGGCGGTACGTTCCATGCCCGATCCGAGCCACGGATCGGCGAGTTCGGTGAGAATACGCCCGAGTACAAGGCGATGTTCTCCAGTTACGTCAAACAACTCGAAGACCATTTCCGCGAGAAGGGCTGGTTGAAGCACGCCTACATCTACTGGTTCGACGAGCCGGCCCCTAAGGACTACGAGTTCGTCGCCGACGGCATGAAACGGCTGAAGCAATACGCCCCCGGCTTGCAGCGGATGCTGACCGAAGAGCCGGCCGACAACGTCTTGGCGGGCACGGTCGACATCTGGTGCCCGGTCAGTTTCAACTACAATCACGAAGCGGCCCAGAAGCGGCGTGCCCGGGGCGAGCGGTTCTGGTGGTACGTCTGCTGCGGACCGAAGGCCCCCTATTGCACGCTATTCATCGACCATCCGGCCACCGAACTGCGGACCTGGCTCTGGCAGACCTGGCAACGCGACGTCGTCGGCACGCTCGTCTGGCAGTCGAACTACTGGACCTCCAGCTCGGCCTTCCCCGACGAACCGCAAAACCCCTACGAAGACCCCATGGGCTACGTCAGCGGCTATTCCACGCCCAAGGGCGCAAAGCGGTTCTGGGGCAACGGCGACGGACGATTCATCTACCCGCCCGAGTCGGCCGCCGTGCCGGGTAAGTCCGGCGATGGCCCGATCATCGAGCCGCCCGTGTCGAGTATCCGTTGGGAGATGCTCCGCGAGGGGATCGAGGATTACGAGTATCTCTACATGCTGCGCGAGTTGCTCGCCAAGCGCCGCGGCGAACTGACGCCCGAGGAAATCAAGCAATACGAGGCCCTGCTGGAGGTCCCCGAGTCGATCACCCGCGACATGACCACGTTCGCGACCGACCCCGAGCCGATCTATAGCCGCCGGTCGGAAATCGCCCGGGCCATCGAACAGCTCCAACCATAACAGCCCGTGGAAATCCGTGGCCACAGGCGGCTCGCCTGTGGTATAGTTCAGGTGGGACGCCACCACCACGAAACAACCACGACCGTTCAGCAGAACAATCGACGGAGCGATATAATGAACCGTTCATTCTTCCCGTGGACCTTGTGCGTCCTGCTGCTATACACACTCGCACCAACCCCCGCCCCGGCCTTCGACCCGCCGACCGATACGGTCGGACCGCTTACGGTACGGATCGACGGCCCCGAGGTGGTGACCGAGACCGACAAGCCGCTGCCGGTCCGCGTGCTGATCGACAACAAGAGCGACCGGGCGGTTACAGGGTCCGTGCAGTTGCATCTCATCGACCGTTGGCGGGCCGAGCCGGCCGGACCGGTGCCGTTCTCGGTCGACGCTCAGGGCACGGCGTCGTGCCAATTCAAGGTCGTTGCCGGCAAAGGCACCTACAGCGCCCATTACCCGATCCACGCCTACGCCCGATTCGAGTCGGGCGGCGAGAAGCTCACCGCCCATCCCATCCTGATCGTCGAAACGAAGCTGCCGCGTGCGGCTCGCGCGCCGATTCCGATGGAGTGGAAGCCGTTCAGCGTGCAGGAGGGCGGCGAGCTGGCCCTTTGGCGTCTGCCGGTGCATCGCTC
>JABMRB010000182.1 GCA_013202865.1 Candidatus Nealsoniibacteriota bacterium
GTGGGTGGTGGATAGTGGATAGTGGATAGTGAGGAGTGGGCCGAGCTGCGGGAGACTGCCCGGGGTGTTCCGTTGAAGCCTAAGCATTCAACTCTACCAGCAAAAACGGCGTCGCTCAAGGCGATGGGGGAAAAGCGTTACCCCGGCAAGAACCCGAAAACGCCTCAAAACGCACGAAAACGCCCCCGGACTGCGCTCCGGGGGGATGCAGCTCGCGTGAAGACACCCCATCTATCGGGTGGCCAGTGGATCGTAGGGTGCGTGCAACGCACCACGAAGACTGGCACTGCCGTTCGGGTCCATCGCTTGGTTACATCCGTAGTCTGAATCGCATTACGAATTCGTGCGACGGCGGATGTCTGAATCGTCTTGACGCCGCAATCAAGAATGCCGCAGTCGGAAGGACTTGCATTCCACACATGATGCCAAAACGAGAGTCACACCACACGGCGAGTACTGCGCTTCCGAATGCCGTGCCGATCATCGAAGTACAGATCAGACAGACCAGCGGGCGAGATAGCAGGAACGTGTCTTGCGGTACTCTCCAAGCGGCTCGAAAGAACGGGACGCGAGCAACTGGAAGCCAGTAGCCGAAGGGAATTCCCACAATGAGTGCCGGACCCAACATCGCGAGCAACACATTGACCGGCGGTAGTTGCATCTCTTCAGGGCGCAGCAAACCAGTTGCAGCTACGACAAGCGTACATCCGATTACACCAGGAATCGAGAATGGTCGTCTCACGCGGGCAGCTCCGCCGGATAATACGCTCCTTGAATACGGAATACGCAATTCTCGCGGAACAGTCCCTGTAATGTCAAGGGGCACCATTTCTGGCAGTACCGCAGTTCGTGGTGCGTTGCACGCACCCTACGGTTTCAGTTGCCAACCGAATGCCGCCGCCAACATGATCCACGCCAAGACACTGATAATCGCTCCCCACTTCACGCTGCTGGGGCGATAGCGGTAGAGCAACTCGTGCTGCCCGGCCGGTAGCCATACGCCGCGCATTACTCGGTTGGTTCGCAGAATGGGTACCGGTCGGGCCGGCTTGCCGTCCGTCTCGACTTGCAACTCCCAGCCGGGGTAGAACTGATCGGCCAACACGACCAGACCCGGCCGCACGAGCGTTGCTTCGATCTTCACGCAAGCCGGATCGTAATGGACCACGACGCACGTTTCGCTTGCGGTGGAGGCGGCGCCGGACGCGAAAGACTCCAGTCTCCCGTCGATCTCCACCACGGCCGAATACCGCAGATCGCGAGGCCGGCCGGAGGGATGTAACACGTCTTCGGTCCGTCGTTGCACGTCCTTGGGATCGTCGGACTCCAGCGGCGGCAGCACGTCGACGTTGTGGACGATCCATGCCCGGGGTAGGTGTCCGCCGTTGTGCCAGAGCGACACGTCCGGCGCATCAACACCGATCCGCTCGCCGCCGGCCAAGGTCTTGTCGCCGGGCAGAATCACGTACTCGGCCAGGCAGAGGGGGACCGCTCGTTCGCCGCCGGCCTTTCGCCCGGCCCGCAGGAAGGCCTCGTAGTCGTACGACATCATCGACCCTTGCACTTGCAGCATCGCGATGCGCGGCCCGAGGTTGTACTTAGGCCAAAGCGTGTTGACGTCCCACTCCATGGCACGAGCCATCCGCGCGGGCGAACCGGCCGTCTCCCACTGCGGCCGCATCCACATCGGATGCCGCAACACGCGATGGGGGGCAGTCCCCGTTTTCGTCGTCAAAATAGGTGACTGTCCCCTATTTATTCTATTTATTTGCGACTGCAACGCCACCGCGGTGGCCGACGGCCGCGTCCACTGCCCGGCCGGGGCACACGCGATCATCCACCGCTGCGCCACCGCCAGATCGACCGCCACCAGGATCAACACGACGCAAACAAAGGGGTCAGGACTCTTTGTTTTGCGAGACGGTTGCACCCGCCCCAGCAGCCACCAATAGACGCCACATAGAACGGCCGTCTGAGCGAACGCCCAAAGCAGATCGTTGGCCGCACCGGCGGTGTCCAACGGGCCGAAGAGCCGGTCGGGCTTCACGTGGGCCAGCCAACCGCCCCAGAACGGCCGAATCGCCAACGCCCCGATCGCGCCGCCAAGGCTCAAACCGCCAAGCCACAGCAGCCACCGCCGGACCCGCGCCTGTCCGTCGCCCAACGTACGATCCCAACCCCGCGCGGCCAGCACACTCAGACCCAGTGCCGCAACGACCAGCAACTTGGCCGGGTAGCGGAAACTGCTGTAGCCGGGCAAGATCACCGTCAACAGCCAATAGAGCCCACCGACCGGCTCAGCGATCGGCCCCGGCTGCTTCAGATCGTCGCCGGCGGCAACGCGGATCTCCTCCACCACCCAACCGACCCCATACCACCCGAACGCCGCCCCCACCGCCGCCACCACCATCCACGTGAAAAAGGGGACAAACAAAGAGTCCTGACCCCTTTGTTTGCGGAACCGCATTGCTGCGAGTGCTAATAGTAGGGGTAGCAGGCCCATGTAGAGCGATGGGGTCCAGATGCGGCCTTCGGCGGGGATGACTTCTAGCCAGCGGCGGTGCTCGGGGAACTGCCGGCCGGCTATGTTGGGCCAGACGTATTCGGCCAGCCGCCATGGCCCGACGCTGAAATCGTAGATTTGCTCGTGGTGCGTGCCCCGCTCGATGCCGCGGCCGAGCAACGCGTCGATGGTCGAGACGTTCGCCCGGCCCGTGCGTCGGGCAAACTCGATCGACGGCAGCACCTGCACGGCCGACAGGATCAACCCGGTCGCAGCCGCCACGGCCAGGAGGACCGGTCGCGTAGGGTGCGTGCAACGCACCGACCGGGGCGATTTGGTGTTTTTGGTATTTTTGGCGAGTTTGGTGCGTTTCACGCACCCTACCCACAGCCAGAGGGCGTATAATGCTGCTATCAATCCGGCGTTGTAGGCCATTTGCGGATCGCCACCTAGCGTCATCATCGCTAACACGACGCCTAAAGCGATGGCCCACCACACCCTATGCTCTGGGGCACCGCTGCGCTTTGCCCCA
>JABMRB010000183.1 GCA_013202865.1 Candidatus Nealsoniibacteriota bacterium
CGGCTTCGCCGACCTGATCATCGGAATACCCGACCCCTGGTCCAACACTGAGGGCCCCGGCAGCGCGAGGGTCATCTCGGGCATGGACGGGTCTACACTCTATGGGTTCAACGGGGACAGCGTGGCGGACTGTTTCGGGGGCTCGGTCAGCGGCGCAGGCGACGTCAACGGCGACGGCCGGGCCGACCTGATCGTCGGAGCGTATGGCGACGACAACCACGGCGATAAGTCCGGCAGCGCGAGGGTCTTCTCGGGCATCGATGGTTCCACGCTCTACACGTTTTACGGACATGGCGCGCGTGACGAGTTTGGCTGGTCAGTCAGCGACGCAGGTGACGTCAACGGCGACGGCTTCGCCGACATGATCGTCGGAGCGTACCGGGACGACAACAACGGCACAGACTCCGGCAGCGCGCGGGTGCTCACGGTCAACGGAGTGTACGATTGGCGGGGCGCCAGCAGCGACCCCGGCAATGCGGCGAACTGGCAACTGATGAACACCTCGGCCAGGCCCGACTCGGCGCCGGCCGGACGCGACGTGATCCGGATCGGCCCGGCGGCTAGGCATCCGGTCAACTCGGGCACGATCGACGTCGCGCGGATCGACGTGCTCGACGGCGGGACGTTGCAAAACTCCTCTGGCGGCTCGATCATCTGCCCGGTGATCAACGTTAACGCCGGTGGGATACTGACCATCGACACGCTGGACAACAGCGGCACGGTAACCGCCGACGGGACGATCGGCGGAACGCTGAACAATAACTCCGGCGGCGTGCTGAAGGGTTCCGGAACCGTCGGCGTTTTGAACCTCAACGACGGCAGCACGCTGGCACCAGGCAACAGCATCGGCGCGATCGGGGCGGGCGATACCACTTTCGGCCCGGGCGCGTTGATCGAGCTTCAGATCAGCGATTTCGCCGGCACGCCGGGCGACGCGTCGGTGGGTTGGGACTTGCTGAGCGTCAGCGGCACGTTGACCCTCACGGCCACGGCCGACAACCCGGTGCAGTTCGACCTGCTTTCGCTCACCGCGGCGCAGACGCCCGGACCGGCCGAGAACTTCGACGCCATGCAGAGCTATTCGCTGACGTTCGTCGCCACCACCGGCGGCATCTCGGGGTTTGATGCAGACGCGTTTGTTCTAGACGCCGGCTCGCTACAGAACGATTTAGGCGGCGGCACGTTCTGGATCAGTCAGAGCGGGAACGATTTGCAGGTGAACTTCACTCCGATCCCCGAGCCGAGCACCCTGGCCATGGCCGCCATGGCCGCCATGGGGCTGTTGGGGCTGGCCTGCTACGGCCGGCGTCGCCGCCGTGTCGGCGGGATGTGACAGGCGATCATTGCAGGCAGGAAGGCCGTCGCGGCCACGGGCGGCTCGCCTGTGGCATTTTGCAGGCGGGACGCCTACACCACGAAAAGCTAGAACCTCCAGATCACGTCGCAATCGAGCAGGATCTGGTCGTGCTCGGTGCCGTCGGCGAAGGGGTAGTGGCCGGGTGTGTCGACCCAGTCCCAGCGGAAGGAGGGGCGGACCGTGATGCAGTCGGTGGGCGTCCAGTTGAAGCCGACCGTGGTTGCGAAGTAGTCGGCGGCCTGATTCGCGTCGACCCGCGCGGCGTCCTCGTCGGAGAACCATTCGTATCGCATGCCGAACGTCCAGTCGTCGTTGATCGTGTAGAGCAGGTACTGGTTCAGTCCGTACCACTGGGCCTCGGCTCCCTGGACGGGCGAGTCCGGCTCGAATCCGTGATCGTATTGAACCACGTACTGCAATCGGTCGGTGAACGCGTGTTGAACCACCAGACTGAATACACTGCCGGTGTCGGCGTTCGGCGGCGGCTGGTCTTGCTCGCGGCTGGTGTGCATCGCAAAGGCGATCGACGTCAGTTCGTCTTTGCTCGTCCAGGCCGCGCCGAAGAGGATCCCCATGTCGCTGTTGTTGTCTTCCCACGTATCCCAACCGCGGGTCATGCCGGCCTGCAAGCTAATGTCGCCGAAAGGCAGCGAGGCGAGAAACCCGGTGTGTGTGAACGGCTCGCCGTATTGCATGGCGTAGCTGTGCGAGTAGAAGAAGTTGTCCACGGCCGGGACGGTTTCGTATCCCAGCAGCGTGTAGAAATGGCCGAGGCGCACGGTAACGCCGTCGCCCCAGGGTGCGAATAGCTCGACGTACGCCTGCGGCATGGCCAGCCCGTACTGCTGGGAGTTCCATTTGGCGGTGCCGTCGAGGTGGTTCTCCAGACCCAGCGACGAGGCAAAGAAGGAGTCGGTCCCGTAGAGCAAATCGACCCGGCCGCCGATGTCCCACGCACATTGCTTCGGCTTGACCGGGCGATCGAGCACCAGATAGACCTGGTTGAACTGGTACTCGTTCGAGCGGTTGTTGAACGTGACCGGGGTGTTCGAGCGATTGTTCGGGCTATCGGTGTTGACGGTGAACCCCTGATCGATCCAGCCTTCGATGTAGATCCCCCAAAGCCAGTCGCGAGCCGGAGTGGACGGGCAGGCTGCATGCATCGTGGCGTCTGGCATCCACTCGTCCGGAGTCTGCTCATCTGGGGTTTGTCCGTTGCCCTCTTCGTGGAAGGGACTGCCCGGTGGCTGGATCGGACCGTCGGCCAGCGCCTCGTAGCCGGCCGGTTCGACCGGGGCGGGCTCGTCGCTGATCCACGCGATCGCTTCCGGTGTGGACGGTGTGCTCGCCACAATCAACGCCGCCAACAAGCTGCCAGGGCCAATCATCGGCTTCTCCTCGCAAACTGCATGGGATCCCCCCGGCGCATATTTTGTCCGCCGGAATCAACGCATGGGGAGAGCCCGGGCAAGATGCCCAGGCACAGGCCGAACCGAATGCCGGTCGCCGAAAGGTGTCCGGGCCAAGACCGGAAACCTCAACGTCAGGATGTCCCCCCCTATCTATCTTCGGCAGCGGAAACCTGTTACTATTTGCTTTTTGGGGGAAATTTGCCGGTTGTTTGGATTATCGGGGTTGGCCTCGCATGTACGATCTCGAAATATCAGGCGTCGGCAGGATCAAGACTGCCGACAGGATGCCCGAGAAGGTGGCGATACGGCTGCTGCGAGACCCCGAGACACTGCTGCGGCAACACCTCGACCGCCCGGTGAAACTCGACCGCGGCAGCGTGATCGTCGAGGCCGAGTTGCCGTTTGCCGAGGGGCCGGTCCGCGTCGCGTTGAAGCAATATCGGCCGCGCAACCGGTGGAAGGCCTTTTGCGGGTGCTTCCGCCGCAGCCCGGCTCGGCGGGCATGGGAACTGGCCCGGGCACTGGTGGACCGGCAGATCGATACGGCCCGGCCGCTGTTGATGTGCGAGCCGCGGTCGAGTTGCCGTAGCTATCTGGCCACGGAGTGGATCGGCGCGTCGGAGAACCTGCACCTGTTCGGCTGGCGGCTGGCCGAGGACCCGAGCGACGTACGACTGCGGTCGGCCGGGCGATGTGCGGCAAGTCTGGGGCGTCTGATCGGGCGGATGCACGCCCGGGGCATTGCCCATCGCGACCTCAAGGCCGCCAACTTGCTGGTGGTCGATCGGGAGCATGAAACGGCCACGTATCTGATCGACGTGGACGGTGTGAGCGTAGGGCGGCGCGTGAAGCCCCGTCGCCGGGCGGCGGATCTGGCGCGGTTGGCCGCCGGATTGGAAGCCCATCGGTGGGTTTCGCAGGCCGTCTGCTGCCGATTCTTACGGGCCTACGTTGCGCAGTTCCCGCCGGGCACCGTCGCATGGAAACCGCTATGGCGTGACGTCGCCGCCGGTCGCCACCGGATCGTTCTCGATAAACGCCGCCGGGGGCAATGCGTGTTGTGACACGTTGCGGCACGGGCATGCGCGATGTTAGAATGGTAAGGACTCTGGGCCCGAACTGTTTTCAGGCTCCGAGTCAAACGGGAGATTTCGGTTGACTTGCCGGGCAGCGCCGCGACGGAGGAAAGTGAGATGGTCGGCTTCGGATCTATCGGTAGTTTGCGATTACACTGCGCAGTTCGGTTTCGCCGGTTGCCATGCCTCGCGTTGCTTACGCTTTTCGTGGCCATCGCGATGCCGGTGCCCGCGGCGGAGACGCCGGTCGAGGTCGTGTTGGTTCGCGACGGCCGCGCCCAGCTTCCACTGGTAGCGGGGAGCGTGCCCGAGCCGGTCGACGAGTTGCGACGGTATTTGACGCGGATTTCTGGGGCCCAGTTTCAGACCGCGTCCACCGACCGGCCCCGGCGGGGTATCTTCGTGGGTCTGGCGGAAGACTTCCCCGAACATGATTTCGAGAACGTCGCAGCACTCGGCGACGAGGGATTCCTGATCCGTAGCGACGGCCGGGGGCTGCTGTTGGTCGCCCGCACGCCGCTTGGTGTACAGCACGCGGTAGTGACGTTCCTCCAGGAGCTCGGCTGTCGGTGGTTCTTCCCGGGCGAGGCGTGGGAAGTCGTCCCACGGCGACGCACGATTGCTGGTTCGTGGGACCGGCGGGCCTCACCCGACTTTCCCGTGCAGCGACGCATCTGGCCAGGCTTCGGGCTCTATCGGCCCAACGCCGAGGATTGGAGCGCGTGGGACCGCCATAATCGCATGGGGGGGCCGGTGACCGTCTGCATCCATCACTCGTGGTTCGGGCTCCGAGGCGAAAAGGACTTCGCGGAGCACCCCGAGTGGTTCGGCTTGGTCGACGGGCGGCGACAACCGGCGAAGCCGTGTTACTCGCATCCGGACGTGGTTCGGCGGGCGAAGAGTTGGGCGCTGGATCGAGCCGCGGCGTCCACGGAGATGATCACGCTCAGCGCCCCGGACGGGCTGGGCTTCTGCGAGTGCGAGCGGTGCCTGGCCGTTTTGGGCGGGGCGACGCCCTTTAAACAGCACGGCACGACGTGGGGCCGGCGGCCGGACGGCACGCTGCTGAACGTCACGGCGGAGACACTGTTCGGCTTCGTCAACGAGGTCGCCGCCGCGGGGGCGAAGAAGCATCCCGATGCGATCATCGGCTGCTACGCCTATAG
>JABMRB010000184.1 GCA_013202865.1 Candidatus Nealsoniibacteriota bacterium
CCCTGGGGCTGGCCTCCGACGACGTCTTCTACTTCGGCAACGCGGTGGCCGAGGCGGGCGACCGGACGACGCACGCCCAGGTTACCGTCGCCGACCTGTTACTGGCACGCAACAACCCCCGCGACTTCCTCCACCCGGCCGATCTCACCTCCCGTTACGATTACAACCGCGACACATTCGTCAACGCCACCGACGTGCTCTTAGCGAGGAACAACCAGACGCATTTCCTCGATGCCTTGAAACTGATCGATCTAACGCCTCTCGTTGGGGTGGCAGTTGAACTGCCGGCCGAGCCAGCCGAACCCGTTTCCGCCGAAGCCCTGGCGTGGCTGTTCGAGTTGGAGCAGATTGGCGCGAACGATGAGGAAGGACCCGCACCGGACGCCGTCGGTGATAGGGCGGTCGATTGGTGGAACATCCCGTGATCGCCGGCGCTCGGCCGTGGAGAGACTTATGAGAGTATTCTTGGCTATTGGGATCGTGTTGATGACTCTTGCTCGCACCGACGCAGCCGAACCGCTGATTGTTGCGCATCGAGGTGCGTCGGCCGATGCGCCCGAGAACACGCTCCCGGCGTTCAAGCTAGCCTTCCGTCAGGGCGCCGACGCGATCGAAGGCGACTTTCGACTCACCGCCGACGGCCAGATCGTGTGCATTCACGACGCCGACACGAAGCGGGTTGCCGGCGCGAAGCTAGTCGTTGCCAAGTCGACGTTGCAGCAGTTGCGCACGCTGGACGTGGGGCTATGGCGCGGCGTTCAATTCAAGGGCACCACGATCCCGACGTTCGCTGAGGTGCTGGCCGTCGTCCCCGCCGGGAAACTCATCTACGTGGAAGTGAAGGGCCCGGCGACGATGGTGCCCCGATTGCTCGAGGAGATCGGCAGATCGGGACTCCGCAACGAGCAGGTCGTACTGATTGCATTCGACGCGGGGGTGATTCGCGCAGCCAAAGACAAGGCGCCGCAACTGAAGGGGTGCTGGCTCTCAGGTTTCGAGAAGGACGGATGGGGCAGGGTCACACCTTCGTTGAAAACGATCCTGGCAACACTGAAGCAGACCGGTGCGAACGGCTTCAGTTCGTCCCATGAGATCATCAGTGAACCGGTCGTCAGACGGATTCAGAAGGAAGGATACGAGTACCACGTCTGGACGGTGGACGATCTCAACGTGGCAAAGCGGTTTCGCCGCTGGGGAGCCGGTTCGATCACCACGAACGTGCCTGCCTATATCAAGAAAGGGATAAGTCCAATACGGAGCCGATAATTGGAGTTAGTTAGTCACGCTTTGGCCCTAGTTTCCCCAAGAGTAATGACGTGGACACAAGAAGCAGAATGATGCCAAGTACGTTCATTGCCAAGAACAGGGGTTGGTACATTGCAAAGAAGATGTTGTTGTGCCAATCAAGATAGGAGATGATGACATAGATGCCAAGAAGCCCCATGGTGCCAACTGCCAAACGACGAAGTAGCCTACTGGTGCGCATTCGGCGCTTGTAGTAAAACGCTCCACAAATCAGCAGAATCACATACGCCAGATCAAGAAGCAGGCTAGAGCAAGAGAACTCCAGCACACGCGAGTTACTCGTGATCAGCGGGCCAGTCCGAGCACCATAGTTCTCTGGCTGCCAGTTCACGGGGACAAGCAGTCTAGTGGTCCAATGTGAGTCAAATCTGTCCCGGAGATTCGGGTTGGATTCAGATTCGGCCATCAGCCCGTTGCACAGGAGGAAGTCCCTTGGATAGCCAAATCGCCACTGAAAAGTGTACGCGTGCCCTATTGCAGTAGGGTCGCCGACGACCTGCGAACCGATTGCCCCAACCAGGACGAAACCGATCAATACCCAGCCCGTTCGCATGGCGAGTTTCCCCTATGGGTAACGCTACTTCATACTTTCAGCAACCATGCCATAGAACTTCCTGTCGGAAGCGTTCAGCGCCTCGACGGCGCGGCAGTACAACTGCCACGCCAACGTCCGGCCGACGTTCATGCTAAGCCGCAAGCGGCCCGGTCAATCCTTCACGTTCAGCTTGATCTCGTCGGAGTTGGCCTTCAACTCCGGGGCGTACATGGCCCAGGCTCGGGTGGGCAACGCGCTGAACTTGCCGGGGATCTCGGCTCGCATCCGGTACGAGACGCTGTGCTTGCCGCGGGCCAGCCGGCGGACGAACAGCACGACGCGGTTGTCGCGGAACTCCATGTACGCACCCAGCGTGTTGCCGTTGTAGCCGCTGCGCAAGTCGACCGCCTCGAACCCGGCCGCCTTCATGTCCTCGAAGACCAGGTACTCGTAGTCGTTCTTGCTGTCGATCTCCAGTTCGATCTCGCACAGGTCGCCGCTGGTCAGCGTCGACAGATTGGGCAACTCCTCCCGCTCGTACTTCTCAACCTTCTGGTCGACGACCTGGCCTCGCGAGCCGGCGGCCTTGATCGTCTTCTCCACCTTGTTGAGCTTGTAATACTTGCGGTTGACCTTGATCTCCAGCCCGGCCTTGGTGATGAAGTCCTCGAGCGTGAAGTTGGTCATGTAGCCGTTGTAGTACAA
>JABMRB010000185.1 GCA_013202865.1 Candidatus Nealsoniibacteriota bacterium
CAACCTGCTGATTACAAATCAGCTGCTCTGCCAATTGAGCTACGCTAGCCGGTCGATCCCACCACGCGAACCTCTTAATATATCTAACGGCCCACAGCACGCAAGGCGGATGGGGCTAAAAATATGCCGCCCACCGTCCGTTTCTCAAAAAATGGCACAGACACCTACCCGCAGAGGGGGAGTCAACTACCGAACAATGGCCGTCGCTGCGGTGATTGCTTGCGCATCCCCCCCCAGAAGAACCCCTTTTGCTGCGCCTCCAGAGTACCGAAAATCGACACGAGTGCTTTGTCGAGCTTAATGTTTTGGGTAGCTACTAGCTGGGGAAGTCGATTCGCTCCTCTGCCGCCGCTTGGCGGAGTTTGCTGATGGCCCGGGCCTCGATCTGCCGGATCCGCTCCTTGGTCACCCCCAACTCGGCACCGACCTGCTTCAGCGTCAGCGGTTCCTGGCCGCGTTGAAGACCGAAACGCCGGATGATGATCTTCTGCTCGCGTTCGTCGAGCCGGTCGAGGATCTTCTCCACCTGGATCTCCCGGAGCAACTGGGCCGACTCCTGCTCGAACTGGTCGGTCCGCTCGTCCTCCGCGGCCGAGAACATCTCGGCCTCACTCGTGCGAAACCGGTCGCGGCGGCGGTGTTCGTCGGGAATGGTGCGGGCGAAATTCTTCATCACGGCCCAGCTTGCATACGTACTGAACTTATTACCGCGGCCGTAGTCGAATTTTTCCACCGCCCGCATCAACGACATATTTCCGTCGCTGACCAGCTCGAAGAAATTCTCTCCGGAGCCGACGTGCCGTTTGGCGATCGAGACGACCAGGCGAAGGTTTGCACGAATGATCTGGTTTTTGGTGGCCACGGCCTCATCGTAGATCTGTTCGATCTGGTCCATGAGGCTGGTTTTTGGCCGCTGCCGGCTGAGCTTCCCAAGGAGCTTCGAGGCCTTATATTTCAGGTAGTTCATTCTGCGGAAAAGATGGGCCTCCTGTTCCCTGCTCAACAGCGGCACCTCGTATAGGCTGGCCAGGTAGGGCGGTAGGCCGCTGGGAAGCCGGACCTTTCTCTTGGCCGGCTCGAATTGCGGCATCGGGCCCAGGACCGCCCTTTCCTGCTTCGCCGACCGGACACGCTCGAATTCCTCGTTGGGCATGTAGTCCAGCGGCAACTCCCTAATCCGATCCGCCCGGACCTCGCCGATGATCCGGTAGACACTCGCCCGTGTGCGGCAGAACCGGTCGGCTAACGCCTCGACCGATCCACCCCGCAAAAACTCCTGGTAGATCTTTCGCTTGATCTCCGGCCGCAAGGGATTCTGGGTGTCTGGGAAGACGGCCAGATTGGGATGCTCCCGGTCGAACTGTCTGACGGTGTAGCGGATCGTCTCCGGGCTGCGTCCGGTTCTTCGGGCCAACCGCTTGGTCACATCCGCGGGGCACGCGCCGTCTCTGGCCAGCCGCCGCGCCTGCTGGACGATCGATGCGCGATCCTCGGCGGTCAGTTGACTGAACTGGCCGCCGCGGCGAACCCGGCCGGAATTCCTGGCGACGAACCGGTCAACGGAACTCTGCAGGAACCCCACGCGTTTGCGGCCGTCGAGAACGAAACGCCGGCTGATCAGCCCCTGTTGTCGCCAGCGTGAGATTGTCTTGGTCGAAACGCCGAGTTGCTCGGCCAGTTCCTCGACCGTCAGCACCCGTTCGCCGGCAGAATCGACCGGGATGTTGGCCGCGTCGGAAACGTCCTCCACGAACAGCCGCAAGTCGTGGCTGGCCTCCTGACCGGTGAGTTTCAGGTCGGGGTAGATCGTGGGGGGGAAGTTGGTGATCCGCAGGTAGACGTACTCGTAGGTGTAGGTCCGCTCAGGGTCGAGTTCGCTCAACAGCTTCTCTGCCTGATCGACGTACTGGATCTTCTTGTACCGCGGCGCAAAGCGAACCTGCTGGTCGCGCAGTTGTCGAATGGCCGGATTCATGTACTTGGTATGCATCTTACTTCCTCCCCATTGGCACGCCTCGGGAGCAAACACCCGAGGGTATTCGCACCGCAAAGCTCGCGTCCGGAGTTCCTGGCGGCCGTCCGTGGTCGCCGGCGACCAATCCGCCACTACGTAGCAGACCGGTCACACTTTTGTCAGCCCTTCCCTTCAAAACTATCCGATGATCGGTCGCGTCCCAATATAGACGGTTCCTTAGGGAGACCGCCCGTTCGGGTGGGGTCCTCCTAGTCCGAATCTACGGAGCCGCCGGTGGCCCGCTCTCCCTATTTACGCAATCAAGTGTCCAAAGGTCTATTGCAAGTTCGCTTTGGGAGGGAATTTCTTCGATAATTAGTTACCCGAAAGCCTCTGTCGATCTCGGACAATTTTCGTAAGCCTTTTCATGGTCCCACCTTGGATTAGACGCCTCGACCCGGCATTAGGTTACGCTAATTCGGTTAGGCAGGTTCATTTTCGCAGCAATGGCAGCCAGGTGCCGGAGAATCTGGGCAAGTTCCCCCACAGGATCTTTGCTTGCATTGCCCACATTACCCAGACCCACACGCCCCGGGTGTCCGGCCGTCAGAACCGCTATTTCCGTTGAACTTGTCGGTTGGCTTCAGTCGATCTAGCGACTACGCCAAAACACCCCCGCACTCCGGGCGTTCGGACTGCGGGGGTCATCAGCCCAATTCGACAGGTTTCCCATTAGCCATGAGAAGAATTTTGATCCCTGCGGCGGCCTTGGTACTGACTATCACCATGGGCGTCTGCGGCGGCATGACGGCCGAACCGGCCGAACCGGCCGAGTCGGCCGAGTCGGCCGGTACCAAGCCGACCCACCTGCTGAGCAGCACCAGAAAGGCTGGGCAGATCGACCGCGTCGAAGCCGATTTGACCGTCGTCGGTTACGTCAGCCAACGGGTGGACGAGGAAGTCAAGCGGATGAAGATGAGCGTGCAGGGCAAGCTCTACTACGACGAAAAGACGCTCGAAATGTCGGCCGACGCCGCCGGCCGGCGGCGATCGGTCCGCTACTACGACGAGGCAGAGGCGGCCATCGGCGTGGCCGAGGCCCGCGTGAAGCCGACATTGGACGCCCGACGACGTCTGGTTGCAGTCGAGGTTGACGGCACGGAGACGACGCTCTTTTCGCCGCAAAGTGAGCTCACGGCCGACGAGCTGGACCTGATCGACATCCTCGGCAACAGCCTGCTGTTGGACCGTCTGCTGCCGGAGAAGCCCGTGTCGGTGGGCGACCGGTGGAAGCTTCCCAAGGAGTTGATCGTGGCCATGCTGCGGATCGATGCGGCCAGCACTTCTGAAGTAAGCAGCGAGCTGACGGAGTTGACGGAGGTTGGCGCGCGGTTTGAGTTGACCGGCCGGATCAAGGGGACTTGGGACGGTGCGGCGGCCGAGATCGAGTTGCAGGGGAAGTACCGTTTCAACCGCAAGACCGGACGGATCGACTGGGTGGGGCTGTTGGCGAAGGTAAATCGCGACATCGGTGCGATCACCCGGGGCACGGACAGCGTGGTCCGCCTGATCGTGACGGTCGCACCCAAGCAGCAATCCGACCGGCTTAGCGACGAGTCCCTGGCCGGGCTTTCGCTGGAACCGACCGACAAGTTGACCCGGCTGGCCTGCGGGTCGTCTAGCGACGGTTGGCAATTGACGCACGGTCGCCAATGGTACTCGGTAAGCGACCAGCACGACCCGGCCTCACTGAAACTGGTCGAGCAGGGCAAGGTGGTGGCCCAATGCAAAATCGCGGCGTTGCCTAAGCTTACCGCCGGGAAGGTCGTTTTCATGGAGTAGTTCCAGCGCGACGTAAAAAGTGCTCTGGGCGACAGCTTCGGGCAGTTCCTCGTGGCCGGACAATGGGCCAGCGAGGCGGACTATCGGGTCTATCGCGTGGTGGTCAGCGGCAAGAGCTCGGAAATGGACGTCCGCTGGCACTACTACCTGCTGGCCGACAAGCACGGTCACCGGGCCGTCTTTGCGTTCACGGCGGAAGCCCGACTCGCCGAACAACTCGGCAAAGCCGACCGCCCGCTGGTCGACTCGTTCCGATTTATCGAGCCGAAAGTGGCCAGCAACAACGGCAAGTGACCCTGCTGCATTGGACGGGCAATCCGGCCCGGCAGAAGGCCTACGGCTCGGGCTTCCGAGTGGTGCGTGCGGGGAGTTCGTCGACGTCGGTGTCCTGAGTCGACGGATGGAAGTGAGGGCCGTCAGGAGTGGAAGCAACGTAGCATTCGGCTTCAGGGCAGAAGGACGAGCCTCCCGCAACAACTTGCCTGACCGCCTCGAGGAGTTGTTCGGACGAGGCTTGGACGGTCCAGTAACCTCGGCCGCCCGCTTCCAGCGCCGTCTGAAGATTGGCAGGCTGGATGTCCCGGTCGAGGAAGATCACCTTGGTTTTATGCCTCTTCAGCAGAATTCGTGGGTGAATTCTGGCTCAGGGAGGTCTCCAAGGTTGTGGTATAGGGCCGTTTCGTAGGCTTCTTGCGTCCGGAAACCGTATGATTTTCTGGTGA
>JABMRB010000186.1 GCA_013202865.1 Candidatus Nealsoniibacteriota bacterium
GAAGTGGGCGATACTGGACTCGAACCAGTGACCCCTAGCTTGTCGAGCTTAGGGATGCATGACGTAAGTGCTTGTACCAAAGGACTTACGACGACGCTTTTTTCGGTTTGCACCAATGTTTGCACCAACTATTCAAAATGCGTTCACAGAGCCACTCCCGAGAGGATTGCCGAAGCAATCCGAAGACTGTCACCGTCTGATAGGAAGAAGCTGGTGGAGATGTTGCTGTCTGACGACAGGGAAGACGACGAGCAGTGATGATTCGGCTGTGCCTTCCGGAGGACGACAAGGCAGCGGACTCTGCGGGAGTCGGACTGGCGGAAGGAACAAACGAAAAGCACACGTAACGCTCTAGCCGCTCGTTGAGAACTGGGCTTCGTCGCAAGACTGCACTGTAGTCATCTTGCTCGGCAAGATATAGCTGCGGGATCACGCGCGGCTATAGACCGTCGCGTGCATCCGGCTTGCTCGCTGGTTTCTCTTGGGTTGTTTTGAGTGTGCCACGCGGGGCGAATTGAGCCCTTACGCCGAACTGCATCTTCCCCGTTCCGGATTCGTGAGCGCCGAGATCCGGCCGGTTCCCGTTGATTGCCTCGCAGAAATTCGGGATGACCACGCCGGCATCAACCCCCTTGCTCCCGGGCGCCAGCTGGAACATACCCGTCCTGGTCTCGGGATCAAACCCCGCTCCATGGATGTACCGCGGCGTCCCCTTCAATCCCTGTTTCTCGTGATTGTCGGGAACAGATGCGGATGCGAAATCATGATCAAAGTCGTTGTCAACATGGCTGCGGCTGACGGCGATACTGCGGTGGTCCCGCTGACCGGGCAAGAATTGGCGACGCCATGAAATCCTGGCAGACCCACGGTGGCTATGGTTGTTGAAGCCAAGCCGCGGGCCTGCTATCCTGGTTTGGTACATCCGGTCAGGCCCCGGAATCGAGTTCAGTGCAATAACGCCACATATGTTGTGATGGAACAGCCATGGTTACGAATCAGGAAAGGTAGACACGATGAAACGGAACGCGAGCGTTTATGCACTGTTGCTGGTCGCTCTGGCCGCGGTCGGCTTTGCCGAGGAAACCTCTCCTCGCGAGAAGGCCCCGCCCGTCAAAATCTACTTCATGGCCGGCCAGTCCAACATGGAGGGCCATGCGTCGGGCCAATACGTCGAAGAGAATCATCCTGAATTGATGATTCCGCGCGACGACGTGTATTGTGCCTACGCCGGGAAAGTGACCGGCAAGCTGCAACTCGGCTTCGGCGGACGGGAAACTAGCTACGGCATGGAACTGGTCATGGGCAAGGTGCTCGGTAATGCATTAGACAGCCCGGTCCTCTTCGTCAAATCCTGCACCGGAGGCACGACGCTGCACCGCGACTGGCGTCCACCCAGCACCGTGAAACGCGCGGGCGGCGAAATCGGCCCACTCTACACGCGAATGATGCGGCGATACCACAACGTGGTGGCCAATCTCGATCTGCACTATCCGGGCGCCAAGGATCGTGGGTATGAAATTGCCGGCTTCATCTGGTTCCAGGGCGAGAACGACTGTTGTGCGAAGGACGAGGGCGGAACGGGCTTTTGGGAGTATTACGAACGGAACCTCGAAGACCTGCTAAAGGACATCCGCAGCGACCTGGGGGTACCCGAGTTGCCGGTCCTTATTGTACAAATCAACGACAGCTGCTGGGACGGTTTGCCCAATCGAGGTGGAACCGTGCTGCGCCCGATCCAACAGAAGGTTGCCGAAGCCGACCCCGACGCGGCCTGGATCAAAACGAGCGACTTGAACGACGGCTTTCACTACGACTCGGCCAGTTTCATTACGATCGGCCAGCGCGGCGGCAAGGCCATGCTGCCCTTTGCTCGCAAGCCGGTACCCCAGAAACCGGCCGAGATCCTTGCCGGTCGCAAGCGATTCCTTGCCCGGCAACCGAAGCGGGGCAGTCCGAAGACGGGCAGCCTACGCAAAGGCCTTATTGGCTATTGGAAATTCGATGAAGGGACCGGTTCGACGACTGCCGACGTTTCTTCGCGTGACAACAATGGCCAACTCAAGGGTAATCCCGACTGGTGCGACGGGCTGTTCGGCAAGGCTGTTTACCTCACCGGCCAGCAGCGAATCGAGATGCCCCAGTTCCAAGAGACACTTGGCCCTAGCGGGAACATCGAGAACCTCAGCGTATCCTATTGGGTCCGCACGAACCGATTCGGAGACGCCCGAGTGGGTAAGGGGAAGGGAAAGCCGTTCGTGCCGCGTGACGAAAGCAATTGGTTTCATTGCGAGACGGCCAACGAGTCGGGCTGGGATGTCTGTTGCTTCGATTGCGACCATTGCGCTTTCGTCACGGCCGGATTCAACGACGGGCCACGATCGTTGATGAGCAATCGCCAGGCACATCTGGTCGGAGACGGCGTCGAGTGGCACCACGTCGTCATGGTCTATCGTGGCAATAGCAAGGAGTTCGACATCTACGTCGACGGCGATCGTTCCGATAAGCGAGACTCGTCCGCGGTGATCGAGGGAACGAAAGCAACGGGGCACATCATTCCTGCCAAAGACGCTCTACTGACGGTCGGTGGGCTGATCGATCATGACGGACAGTTTCAAGTGTTCGATGAGCTGGCTATCTGGGATCGCCCGTTAGAACCCGAGGAGGCCAAGTCGCTCTTCAACAAGGGATTCGGAGCGGAGATCACGACTCGTTGACAAATGCGACCCTCGAAGGATAGTGGGCGTGTTGCTTATAGAGGAGATGCCGCGATGAGCATTTGCATTTACCCCCAGCAGCGGACGGGCCCTCGCCACGCCGATCTGCGTTCCAAAACCGGTCGTTTTTCGGCGTGTCTCACGCCTCACGAGTTTTGGAACATTCTTCGTGGCCAAACAGTCCAGGTCGGTGCCCACCTGGACTTCCCACGGAGGCTTTGGGACATCGCCACGCTCTGCGGCCAGCCACCCATTGTTGGTAGCGACCTGGATTCGCGTCGCCTGGCAAGATAGATCGCCGTAGCGGAATTCTTAGCGGATTCCGCTACGGCGGGTGAGAAATGCGATGTCTATCGGGCGTCGCGCAAGTGCATCGTCACACGCACCTTCGGCGGCTCGCCGCTTTCGGGGACGTCGACCTCGGCTGTTCCGGTCCATTTTGGCAGTCGCATGCCCGAGCGGGCCATTTCCTCCCGTGTCTCCTGCCTGTACGCTTCGACGACGACTTTGTACTTGCCGGGTGAAATGCGCTCGGTCTTGAACGGGCCGTTGTCTTCAAGGGCCAGGCCGTCGAAGGTGCGCAGCTTCCAGTCGTCGCGATTGCGCGGGTCACCACTCGCGCGTTGGTCGCGGACGGAAAGGTAGACCCCGGCGACCCCTTTTTCCGGCAGGCCGACCACTTCGCCGGTGATCGGCGTGCCCTTCTTGCGCACGAAGTCGTAGACGGTCGTCTTGCCCGAGGCGAGCGTCAACTTCTTTTGGCGGTCGAGCATCATGTCCCTGCCCGAGGCGGCGGTGCGTATGTGCTTGATTCGCGAGATGTCATAGACGCCCGGCGGCAGGTTGTCGATGACCACGCCATCCTCACCCGGCTTGACGTCGACCCAGCGAACCACGTCGACCAAAGCTTTCCACTTGGGCATATCCCAGGTGCGAAGCTCGATGCGAACCTGGGCGGCCGGCGACCCACCTTCGATGTCGTAGTTAATGAGCAGCTTGGCCGGCTCGGGCAGACGGATGATCGCCTCCTGACCCGGCTCGGGCAAATCGGCTCGCCAGACATACAGCGACGGGGCGGTAACGAAGATCGCCTTGCTGTCCTCGCCACGGCCGTCGATCTCGAAACGGCCTTCGGCATCCGTGCGAACGGTCGGGCTCTGCAGTTTGTCATGCGGTCCTTCGGCCAAGCGGATCACGCCCCGCCCGGCCAGATAGACACCCGCATTGGCGACGGGCTTGCCGGTGTGGTCGCGCACTCGGCCGCGGATCTTGTCGCCCCGCTTGAGCCGGACGACCACTTCGATCGAATCCTGGCCGGGTAATGGCGGTTCGGTGAGGACCGGTTGCGCCAGGTAGCCGGGGGCGACGATCCGCGCCGTCCAGCCCTCCGGCCAACGGACCGTGGCGGAGAACTTGCCGCTTTTGTTGCGGCTGCTGCGTGTCTCCGTGTAGCCCCAGGTCACCTTGGCCGGGTTGGCCGGATCGAACTTCCCACCCTGCGTGAAGAAATCCGTGACCGGCTCGCCCGTCTCATCATCGACCACTTTGCCGCGAACGGTCGTCTTGCTGGGCGCAGTGCGCTTCGTTGAATCCGTTTCTCCTTCTGCGTCGGGCTCGCTGGTGTCCGTGTTCTCTGCCGCAGCAATCTCAAGCTCGACTTCCACAACCTGTTTGTTCTTGACAATCACTTCGACCTCGGCGGCCTTTGCCACAACTCCGGTGTTTTGACCCGCGGCAGTGACGG
Source organism: Candidatus Nealsoniibacteriota bacterium (assembly GCA_013202865.1). Classification (GTDB taxonomy): domain Bacteria; phylum Planctomycetota; class Planctomycetia; order Pirellulales; family Thermoguttaceae; genus JABMRB01. Next base: position 4,459 of record JABMRB010000186.1, read on the forward strand.
CCTGCGCCCGCACTTTGCACTTGCCGGCCGGTACGTTGCGGAACTCGAACGGCTCGCCGGCCGCGACGACCAGATGAGGCAACGCACCAAGTCGGTTCGTCCACTCCTCGTGGTCTAGCGTCACGGAATAGATGACGGCTTCTCCACGATTCTGGGTGCCAATGACCTTGCCGCGAATCGTCCCATCGCGCCCGAGTCCCGGATCGAGCGTGAAGACTGAGCCGCGAACCGTCGTCTTACTGGACGCCGCCTTGGTCTGGAGTTCCTTTGCGAGTACGTCGATTGCGACCGCATTGCTCCAGGCACGTTGCTGGGCGCCCTTCTGATCGAACGCGTGGACCGGATACCCTCTGATGGCCGTAAAGATCGGTGCGCCGACGCGTATCCTGTGCTTACCGGGCGTCAATTTGGCTTGGCGCTCGGCCAGCGGCTTGTCCGTTTCGGGATCAACCGCCACGAGTCGATAGGACTCCAGCGAAACGATGTAAGAGCCGGCCTGCCAGTAGCGGTTCACCGTCAGGCGGCTGTCTTGCCGTTGGAATCGGAACTGGTAGGCCTCCTCTTTCCCCGTGTTCTCGTTGAACCCGATGGGAAGATCCTCGAGCTTGAAGTTGTCGATGATCTCCAGCCGATAGCGCAGGCCGTCGAGTTCCAGGGCGAAGGTTTGCAGCGGAAACGCACCACGGAAGAGCATGCCGTCGAGTTCCGGGGCGAGGTTTTGCAGCCCTTCCGACTCCAGCCGCAGCAGGAAGGCGGGCATCGTGTCGCCACCCGGCACGGGCTTCTCCGCCACCAGGGCGGCCCGTACACCTTTGAGCGGTTTACCCCAGGCAATCGGCTCGGGCGGGGTTGCCGCTTCCGGCTGTTCCTTGCGAATCGACGCGATGGCCTCGCGGGCACTGTCTCGCACCATGGTCGGGCCGCTGGTTTCCGTCATGGTTCGATCGCCGAGGAGTTTCTCCAGAGCAGGCAGCGCTCTAGCGTCCGCCAATGTGGCAAGCGCTTTGCACGCGCTGACGCGAACGTCTGGGCTGTCGTCGCTCAAAGCTTCAATCAGGTGTGGCACGGCGTCCGTGTCGCCCGACGCGCCGAGGCCTTCGACGGCATGCCGGCGGTAAACCCATGTTGGATCCTTGAGAAACTTGGCAACTGTTGGAATACCGACTGGGTCACCGAGCTTCGCCAGAGCGCAGCCCGCCCAAAGATGGCGGCGTGGGTCCTCATGCTCCAGTACCCGCTTCAGGGCCCCAATGGCCCGCTTGTCTCCGATCTCTCCCAGTGCCCATTCAATACTGAGAAACTTTTCCTCTTTGTCGAGGAACTCGATCAGCACGGGCACGGCTCTCTTGTCACGCAGTTTTCCGAGGACCTGAATCGCGTAATATCCGTACCGTTGTTCGAGAAACCGCCTGCCGGTGTCGCTTCTTATCCGCTCCGAAAGCCTGGCTTTCTTCGTCTTCAGTTCAGAGATGATTGCCTCCAGACCTCGATCGTCGCCGAGCCCCGCCAGCACGAACCCAGCGTTGCAGCGCAGATGTTCATCCTCTGAATCCAGGTGTGGCAACAACTGTGAAATCACGGACCGATCACCTGTCTTGACGATCTGTTCGGCAATATCTAGTTGCTGCCAGAAGTACGTCGCCGTCTCGAAACGTCGGAGGAGTTCAGCCATCGCGTCGCCCTTCTCATCGTTTTCGGCGACAATCTTGATCTCGACCGGGTTGCTCAGTACACGCACCTTCCGGTCGCGATTGTTATCGTCCTTGCCCGTGGCATAAACGGCGGCCCGGACCGTGTGCTTGCCCGGCTTCAGCTTGAGCATGCCTGATCCGCCGATCATCTTCATTGGCATCCAATTCTCGTCGAGCTTGAGCTCACAACGGTTCTGCTTGCCTGGCTTGCAAACAGGCATGCTGCCGGCGACACCGGCGACACCGGTCCCCCATACGTAGACCAAATCGCCGATGATGATCTCGTCCGGCCTACCGTTCGGGCCCAGTTGGACTGATAGATCGCTCGAATCATTGTGTAGATCAAAACTCACCCACTGATAACCATCGCGAAACTCGCCTGCTTGCAACTGTAACTTGACTCCTTCGGCCGCTTTGCCCCAGGGCGGTTCACCCGACCGTACGTCGACCAGTTTGCCCGCTTTTTGCAATGCCGCTTTCAAATGCTGGTTGGGTCGCGGGTCGCGAGGGGTTCCTCCTTCTTCAAGAACCGGAACTTGGCTGTTCTGGATATCGATGGTGTCTTTTGTGATGAGTTCCGTTTTCGGCACCGCAGGATTCAAGCCAATCAGGCTGATGTGCGGCAACTTCGCCAAATTCGACGAATATGGCGGCCAGAACGCCCCAAGATAGATCGGTTTGCCCTCGGTCTGCACGACAAACGGCACGGCTGCACTGCCCAACTTGACGGCGTGATGGAGTCGCTCGCCTACGCCAGGCTTCAGCTTGATGGAGTGGTTTTTCCAATCGTAGGTCAGTATGTCCGTCTCGGTCAGCAGCGGCGCACCATCGAAGACCAGATCATCGAGCGGATAGCGCTGGGACTGTGTCGCATCGAAGCGTGCCGGGTTGCCGCTTTCGCGGAAGATAAGCGTGCTCGTCATGCCCGGCCGGTCGCCCTGCTTGCGATAGCCTCGGACGCGGTGGATGGCGAACTTCGGCTCCACCGCGATGCGCACCTTCACCGGTACAGTTTCCAATAAGCCCCGCCATTCGCGTGGCTCGGCGCGGTACCCCATGGGGAACTGTTGGTTGAACTGGATAGTGTGAACGCCCGGTGCCGCTTCGACCGAATGCCCGACGGAACCCGCCCACGGCTGCTTACCGGGCGCAACGAACGCCAGGCTGGTGGCTGGATGCGAAACGGTCGCACCCGGCTTCAGCGTATGCTGCATGATGCTAACGGTTCCGCTCCCCCAGGCACCGCCTCGCCCCTTAAGCCGCCGGCCGGCCGCGTCATGAATGAGGGGCGTCATGTCCTGCCAGCTGCCCGACTGCAGCCCGACCTGGATCGCGTAGTCGGCCGCGTTGCGAATGTGAAATCGCACGGCGATCGTCTCACCGAGAAGGTAGGCGTCCTTTTTCGGCGACAGTTCGATGGCCGCCTGGAGACCGTCGACGACGGGGCCCCATTGCAGACCGTCATCCTTCAGTTCCGGCCTGGGCAGCTTGGGCCCCTTGGCCGCCAGATAATGGGCCAATCGCTCGCCTTTGAGATGACGCTTCATCCCCTCGTCGGCCAGCCAATGCCAATCCGATTGGCCCACTCGAATCTCGACACCCAAGTCACCGTCGAGCGGCAGCTTCGTCGAATCGATTTGTCGACCGCCGTCCCAATCTCCGTCCGGGCCGACGCTCCAAACTTGCACCCGACGGGAATCATCTTTATCGTGAATCAGACGCAGCCGCTCGCCCGGGGCAAATAGATCGATGCCGAACGAAGCGCGGCTTCGTTCTTGATAGCGGGTCGCCTGGTCCGGCACATCTTTTGGCAAGCGATCGCGGTCACGATAGAACGACTCGCAATCGTGCGCCACACGTTGCACTATGCTGCCCGCGCGGTATATTTTGACGAGCGTATCATCGTCGAGGCCGAGCGGATTTGCCGTGGTTGTATCATCGCTCTTGGAAACAATCTCGATCTCGATTGGGTTGCTAACGATGCGGGGCCGTTTCTCTTGAGGAGGCGGACTGTCCGGAGTGAAGGCGACGCGGAGCGTGTGCTTCCCGGGCGTGAGATTCAGACGTAACGCATCGTCGACCGGCCTTCCGTACATTGCCTCGTCCGTTCTTGCCCAGGAGCGAATGAGTGAAATCTTGACTGCATCGTCCCGAGCTTGACCTGCCTTGAGCGACAGCACGGCTTGCGTGATTGCGACCGTATCTGCCCAGCGGTACCACTGGCCGTCGATTTCGATCTCGCATTCGGCCTTCTGCTGACCAAGGTAGAGGTGCATCTTGTCCTGATCACTATCGTTCCATAGGTCCAGCGATAGTGTCGGCGTAACGCCGGACTTCCATTGCCTTTGTGTCGGCCGCAGGCGAGTTCGCAGGTCATCCACGGGGTCGGACCAAGCGGCCGTCTCCTCCGCCGTTTGCAATAGCTTGTAGCGAACCGTGGTGGACGAGGTTACCAAGGTGATTTGGAGTACGCCCATGCGGCCTTCGCGGGTTCGGAACAGGTACGTCGTTCGCGGCAGTTCCCCTCCGCCGGGGCGAAGCTTGGCCCTGCGGATCGCTTGCTCATCACGCGGCTTAGCGTTGGCCAATCGTTCGGCGAGTAGGCGGGGCTCGATGTCCCACTGGTCATTGTTCACGGGCACCACGGTCATGCCGAAGCCGACAAGCCCATCGATATCCGTGTCCGAATTGGCCCGTCGGGCGATCGCATCCAAGCCGTTTGTCGCCATAAATCTCTTGAACCCGTCTGTGTAACCACGTTCTGGATCAAACCACCGCAACCCATCGACCGGCCAGCCAAGGACTCGTCCCGTGTCGAAATCGATGAGACAGGGAAGCGTGCCCTGCGGCCCACCGCTGCGCGGATCGGCGATTGTCCGCTCGGTCACTTTGCCCCAGGCCGGCTGTGCGGCGGGCGGATCTTCCGTATCGATCAGCACCGGTGTCGCGCCACTTTCGATTCCGGCCACCCAGGGATTCAGCCCGTGCTTCTTGCAGAGTTCGGCGAAACCGAGGCAGTGTTTGTCCATCCGATTGATTTTGTTGATCTCGGCATGTATGTAGTATTTGCCGGGCTTAGGCCAGCGTGGGCCGTGCGGTGGACTCGGGATGACTTGGCGGAATGACGCCGTTTGCTCCGGCTGGAGCGTCACGAAGTCCGTAAGCTTCAATGAGGGGAACCGGAATCCGGTGCCATGCGGCCCGCCCATGACGTTTTGGCCCTCGGCCGTCTTCACCCACACATGAATCCAGGTATAGAGGGCATCCGGGTAGACACAGACAGTGATGGGCTTGTCAGACACGTTTCTATACATGACATCTACCACGATATCGTCACCCGGCGCAAAGGTAGCTTTCACGGGTCGAACCGCACACGCCACGCCGTCGACCGGATCGCCCCACGCGGCGTCGGCAACATCGGCCGCGTTACCTGCGAGATTGTCTGCGACGATCTCGATCTCGACCGCGTTGCTGAAAGCGAGGGTCATCTCCTTATACTTGTCGAGAGACGTATAGATCCCGCTCCCATCCAAGTTATTCAACAGCACGACTCGGACCGTGTGCTTGCCCGGAGCCAAGTCCTGCGCCCTCTTGTCTGTGGATGTGAAGTCGCTCCGTGAGATTCCGATGGTGTATTCGGCACCCGGGCCAAAGGGGCTGACGCGGATAATGCCTAAGTGAAACCATGCGCGCGGGGCGAAGACTTCGCCGTCCACCTCGACGGCCAGCGAAGCGATAAGACTGGTGTTCAGTCCTCGAACACCCTTGTTGCGCATGTCGACCTCAAAGGTTGGATTCTCCCCGTTTCTCCAAACGTGCTTGTCCGCCCGCAGCCGGCATTGTATGCCCTCGACCGCTTGGCCCCACGCGATGTCGCTGACATCGGTCGCATCTAGATCCCTGAGTGGCCTCAGGGCATCGTCGACAAGTTGCTTCAGTTCCGCATCGAGGTTGCGGTTGTCGGCCCGAGTGCTGATTTGCCCGACGAGGCCGAGATTCGGGTAGATCGGCCCGGCCAACTGGTTTTCTTCCGAACGTGGCTCTTCCAGCATAACCAAGATCGTGACCTCTTCGCCTTCGGGGTCCCCCGTCGGCTGCGCGGCCTTCGATCCTTGGTGCTTCGTGTGGACGATGAACACGCCGATTCTGCCGGGCCCCGACTTGTCCGAGACAGTTCGCCACGCCTTTGCCTTCTTCAGGTACGGATACTTCTGGGCGAGCTTCACCAGGCCCGTGCGAATCTTGGCGTCTGCCTCGGCCAGCAGTTCGTTCCTTCGCGCCGTGAGGTCACTGGCTTCATCGGCCAGTTTCGTGACCAATTCCTTGCCGATGCGGTGGATGGCCTCGATCGTCTCGCGAGACGTCTTAAAGCCCGAGCAATCCGCCAGACAGGTTGCGATGAACGCGGCGGCTTCCTTGTCCGGCGAGTCGAGAATCGTGTTTCGAGCTTTGTCGACAAGGGCGGCCTTCTCTGGATTGCCCGCGTGATGCACGATTTCGTATCTTGCTTCGGTCAGTTCTTCGGGAATGGGGCGTCCTTGGAGATTGCGCCATGCGGTAAAGGACAGCTCGCGTTCGGTCCGATGCTTTGCTGTTGTGTAGATGTCGTGAAGAATCGGCGCGGCTTCCTGCCAATTAAACGTGACACAGGCCACGCCGACAGGTCGAATCCGCTGTCGCTTCTTCAACAGATCCAGATAAATCGCCTTGTTCCCTTTGCGAGGCTTTCCGCAAATCGCGGCGTATCCGGCCGCCCTTTCCGTTCTTGGATCCGCGTACAAGACCTTAAGAAGGTCGTCCGCCGCCTCGGTATGGATATAGGCCAGCGGCCGCACCAGCAGCGAAAGGTCCTCGGCCGGGTGCGGCTTGTTGATTTGTCGCTTGAGATGGGCAACCGCCTTGTCGCCATAAGGTGCCAGCAGATGCACGACGGAGCTGGCCGTGTTCGTACCTTTGTCTTTGACCAGCAGGCCCTCGGCGAGCAACCGAATCGGATCGTCGCCGCCGGTAAGTTTCAATTCCGTACGCAACCGGTCCTGCCATACGAGTGTCGTTCGGACGAACCAGCGGCGGCCCAGGCCGGTGCCCAGGTCGACCGTTTTGACGAAATGGCCGTCCGTATCCTCCCACTCGGCCCATGAGAGTTTCTCGATAACGTCTTTCGGCAAATCGGCCTTCTCGTCGAACGTGTAGATATCGACACGCGAGAAGACGCTTCGGAAGTTCGGATCATTGGGATCCGTGTCCGAAGGTCCTATCGAAGCGCTTTGCTGCCCAGGCGGGCCGACACGTTCTCGCCGCTCTCTTGACAACACCAGTCGCGATGCCTCGGCAGTGCCGATGTCTGCTTTCTCATAACGGCCCGACTCGGCTATTTTCCAGTCGGGAAAGACCTCGGCGGCCGCAGCGGACCAGTCGGTCTGTTCCGTTGTCCCTTCGCCCGCAACCACGAAACACGTCACCAGCGCGACGACCATTGCCGAGGTGATCAATCCGCCGGCAAGCGAACGGCCCCAGCGACGCGGCCCGCTGCCGGCGAGTCCCAATACGCGGCGAATCCGGCCAAGCGTGCTGCTGTCTGCCTTGCGGGCGGCCATGACCATTTTCGGCGTGGCGCGGCCCGCCTCCACGGCGGCAAGAGCCGAAGCGTAATCTACCTTGTTGCCACAAACGGCGACCGCCACGTCGTCGCAACAGTGCTCGCGTTCGGCGCGGATCTGTCGCGAAAGCCACCATACGCCCGGATGATAGAAGAACAGCGTTTCGATGACCGTCTGTAACAGGTTCACAAGATAATCGTGTCGGCGGATGTGTGCCAACTCGTGCGCCAGGATGGCGTCGAGTTGGGCGGGTGTAAGACCTGTCAGGATGCCGGCGGGCAGAAGAATCATCGGCCACAGCCATCCCACGACGACCGGTACTTCCACCATGAGTGATTTCATAATGGCAACGGATCGGTTGATCCCCGAGCGCTCTGCTAGCGTGGAGAGTCGACGCGAGAGTTCTTCAGCGACGGGATTCGTGCCGAGACGTTTCAATCGTTGCGCCGCTATCCATCCGCCCAGATTCCACATGGACACCACAAACACGCCGACAAACCATGCAACGACACACGAGGGCGTCCACGGCGCGATGACCGCCGCAATCTGTTGCAGCGACGACTCTTGAGATTGCTCGGTCGCCGGTACCTCGGTCGTCGGCTGTAGGGCGTCGGAAGCAACGACTGTTGCGGGCGACGAAGTTACCGGTGTTTGCTCGCCAGGGTGCCCGGAGGCGGGAACTCCCATGATCTCCATGACGTCTTCAGCAGCAGTGACATCTTCAGCCGGGACGACATCGATTGGCTTTGGAGTCGCGTCTTCGGCAGTTGCAGATGCGGTGATGGCCGGAGCCCGGGACTCGGGAAGGAGACCGTATGTGACCATTGGCACAATCGCCATGACGGCTAGCCCGCCACACGCGGTCAGATAGCGTACGTTCGCACTGCCGCGACGAAGCACTGAAAGCAGCAACGCCAGAACGGCCGTTACCAGCGCGATCTCCCAGAGCGAGTGCAACAGGGTCCAGCCTAGGCGTGTGATCCAATCCGCGGCCAGTATTTGATCGAAAAAGTTCATTGGTCTTCCTCCCGCGCCTTCTTGATTAACTCTTGCATCATTTCCAATTCTTCCGGGGAGACCCGATCCGCAGAAATCATTCGCATCACCAGGCTCGCCGCCGAGCCTCCGAAGGCCCTTTGTGCC
>JABMRB010000187.1 GCA_013202865.1 Candidatus Nealsoniibacteriota bacterium
TCGTCGTTTTCGATCGGGTTGTACATCATCTCGGTAATCCGCAGCCCGTCGAGCAGTTCGAGCCCGGTGGCAAGCATCGGCGAGTTACCCATGGGCGCCGAGACGTCGAGCGTGAGGCCGAACACGACGTCGCTGCTGCCACTGCTGGCTTGATGCACTTCGACGGCGAGCACGTTTTCACCGCGTTGCAGGAAGGTGGTGGGAAGGGAGAAGGGACCCTCGAAATAGGCGTCGTCGACGGTGTCAGTGGCGCGCGTCTCGAAGTTGACGCCCGTCTCGTTCATGCGGATCCACTTCGGGGGCTCCCCGTTAAGGTAGATGATTGCCCCGTCGTCGAGCAGCGTGTTGATTTGGAGCGTGACGTCCTGCGGATCGGCGTCGACGGTGAAACGCGTGCGGAAGTAGTAGGTGATGGGCCCGAGTTCGAGCGGCGTGTTGATCGGGGCGGGCATGGCATCGTCTTCCAGTCCGAAGACGGCCGGCTGGAGATCCCAGAGGGAATCGTCGTAGCCCGGGGCATTCCATGCGGTGCCGAGGTCGTCACCCGAGGCGTCGTAACGCCACTCGTCGCCGAGTTGGATCAACCGCGTGGTGGTAAACGCCCCGGGATTAGGTAGCCCGGGCGTGGGCAGCTTGAATGACGAGAGGCGAGGCCCGCCGTCGGGAGAGCGGCCTTGCGAGTAGTCGGTGGTTTGGGGTAGGTAGATCACCTTGTCGATCTCGATCAGATCGGCGTCGTAGAGACCGATCAGTTCTCCTTCGAGTGAGAGCTTGAAATCGACGTGTCCGGCGTTGGTTTCCGGACGCCCGTCGGCTGCGAAGACCGCGTACCCGCTGCCGGCGATGAAGCTTAGCGGAGTGATGGGATGTTTATCGATTTGCGTGACCGGATTATCGGTGAGAAACAGCCCGCCCAGCGCGACCGGCGACGGATCGGGATTGAACAGCTCGATGAAATCGTTGCGGAGCCGCACGTCGCCCTCGCTGAACCATTCGTTGATCGCGAGCGTGGCCGGATTGCCGGTCGGTCGGACGACGTTTGCTGTACCCAAGGTCGGCTCGGTCAACGTCCATTTGCCGGCGCGGCCGGCGCGGCCGGTCGAGAGGTCGGGAAGTTGCAGGCCGAATTCGACCGCATCGATCTGCGTTCCGCCGGCGGCCGCCGTGTCGTAGAGGTAGACGCCTTCGCCGTCGCCGCGGAGCGAGAACCCCAAGTGGATCCCCGACGTCAGAGCCGGGTTGTCGGCGTAGAGGACCAGGTACTCACCGGGAGCCAGCGCCGTGTCGGCGGGAAAGACAAACCGGCGCGGCGCGGCGGCGTTGTCGGTAATGCTCATTCCGGCCAGATCGACCGTCGCTGCACCGTGGTTGACGAGCTCGATCATGTCCGGCCAGGTCCCTTCGTGCTCGACGGCCGCTGTGTTGACGGCCAACACTTCGTTGATCTGCAATTGCACGAGCGCCGTGTTGACGGTCCAGGTCTTTGACGAGATTGCGTCGCTGTCCGGCTGCCACGTTTCGGCGGAATTCATGGCAAGGACATCGACGGTGTAGTCGCCGTCAGCCAGGGAGGTCAGTTCGATCGGCTCTTGCCGCCGGGCGACCATCGCTCCCTCGGCCGGCGAAGCGGGAGTGCCGACAACCGAGACGTCGAACGTGTCGGTCGTGGCGGCGGTGACGGTGAAGGTGCCGTTGTACTCCGGCAGCGACGCGCCGTGGAGGTCGACGACGTCGCCTGCGGCGTACCCGTGGCTGGGCAGCGTGACCGTTGCGGTGGCCCCGGCTCGGGTGATCGCGTCGACGGAGTTCATCAGACCTCGCGGGTCACTCCACGGCCCGTTGTTCAGCCGGTACTTGTAGCCGTAGACGTGCGGTCCGCCGACGGCGAGCGTGGCGGACGTCTCGGTGGTCACGGCGGGCGGCTCACCGGAGATCGTGGCACCGCCGGGTACCAGACCGCCCATGTCCTGGCCGTTGGGTCCCGTGCCGACGGCGGGCGAGTTCAGTAGCAACTGGAAATCGATGCGCGGGTCGGTCACGCCGGTCGTATTACGCAGTTGCGGGTCGACGTTGAGGTTGCCGGTGCCGGTCCATGGCACGGTCTCCCCCAGCGGCACGGGATAGATGATCGAGTTGTTGACGGTGACGACCGACGGGTGGCCCGCCGGATCGGGGTTTTCAAAGAGGCGGTCGACGTTGTAGAAGATATTTCCGTCGAGGTAGGCGCCGTCACCCTGCCACTGGCCGTCGCGGGCTTCATAGAAGTTGACTGCTGCGGTGGTGGCGTCCGGATGGGTCTTGTAAACGTCGACGATGGTGTTGTTGACGATCGTGCCGAAGCCGCCGTCCTTGATCAGAACGGCGTGATCGACGTCGTAGAAGAGGTTGCCTACGACGGTGATCTGCGATACTTGGCCGTACTCGGTCCCGGTCGACACGGCGTGCGACTTGCTTGCACGCGCGTCGTCCTGGTGGAAGTGCGTGAAGACGTTACCCTCGATGTGGGCGTCGGCGGCGTCCATGTCGAGCCCGTCGTCGGAACCGCCGGAGAAGTAGTTGTTGGTGAACTCTCCGATCGGGCCGGGCCGCTGGCCGCCGGTGAAGTCGATGATATCGTTGTAGCCGGTGGTGGAGCCGAAGTAATTGCCGTCGAACAGCGCGTAGCCGGTGGCGGGGAAGCCCCAGTAGTGGATCAACTCGGCGTCGGTGATGTCGGGGAAAATGCAATCGCGGACGATCACCGACGAATCGTGCAGGTTCAAGTACATCTTGCCGTGATGGCCGAAGTGGACGTTTTCGAGCACGAGCTGGGCGTTTTCGGTCTCGACGGCTTCGCTGCCGCCGTCGGCGTATTCGACGTCGACGAAGGCGAGTTGATTGACTTGATCGGAATAGGCCGAGTAGTCGAAGAAGAGGCCTCCCCAAGTCCCGCTGCCGGGATAGGCCGTCATGCGGATCCGTGTGTCCTCGGACCCTTGCGCGTCGAGCCGCCCGTTGACCGTCAGCCTTGTGCCGGCATCGAAGAAGACGGTGGTGCCGGGCAGGATCGTCAACGTGGCGCCGTCGGCGACGGTCAAATCGCCGGTCACGTGATAAGGCCCGGAGGCCGGGTCCCAGGTCGCGTCGGCGGCGATCGAGGCGGCGATCTCGACCGAACCGTCGTCGTACCAGACGTCGATGAAACTCCGGTCTGATTCGTTGCCCGTGCCGCCGGGGGCGTCGAACGCCTGCACGACAACGCGGTTGATTCCCGGGTTCAGCGGCGCGCCGGCCACCGGGCCGGTGCCGCCGGTGGTGCCGGTCAATTCAAGATCGAAGCTGACATCGCTACTGTCACTGTGGATTTGGTGGATTTCGACCGCCAGCAGATTCAAGGCCGGCGCCGGCAGCAGCAGGGCCGGATCGACCGCGTACTCGTAGAAGTGGTCCTCGGCGGCGCCGCTGGTCGAGCCTCTCGCTTCGGTCAGATAATCGATCGGGCCGTCGGGCATGTTGCTGGCGAAGAGGCGGGTTCCATTGAGATAGACCACGGCCCCGTCATCGCGCAACAGTCCCAGCGTGGCCGTGGCAAAGGCGGAAGGATCGGTAACCTCGAACTGCTGCCGGAAATAGGTGGTAATGTGTTTGGCGATCGGATCGTCGCCGTAGCTGACCACGGTCTGTTCGTCGCCTTCGCCGTATCCGAGTTGAGCCGATCCGGACTCCCAAGCGTCGTCGACGAAAGTGGTCCCGAACCAGTCCGTCCCCTGGTCGGAACCGTCGTCGAGATACTTCCACTCGGAGCCCGCGGCCAAGAGCACCACGCTGCCAGGCCCCTGGCCGAAGGTCCACGTGCCCTCACGCGGCGACCACTCGGCAAGTTGTCCGCCGACGAGCACGGATCGCGTCTCGGCCGAGTGGGCCGTTCCGTCGAGTACGGCCAGATCGTACGCCGAAAGGGGATATCCGTCGGCCGTCGGCAAGGCGCTGCGGACGGTCAACTCTTGCGGAATCTGCGCCAGGACACCGGCCGTGCGGTCGACCACAAACTGCTTCAAGTCGCTGATGGTCGTCTCCGGCACGAATCCACCGAGCACTTGATCGAACAGCGGATTGAGCACCTCGGGATTGAAGAAAGTGTCGATCAGATCGAGGAAGGCGCCGTAGAACAGCGGCGCGACGTCGGGGTGGTTTAGCAGGCGTTCCAACCCGGCCACTTCAGTGAACCGGAAGATGCTCTGGTTCACGTTTTGCGTCGTGCTGCCCAGATTCAGCAGCGTGTCAAGGTCGTGCGGGACGAGAATGAAACGCTGGTCGACGTTGCCTCGGTAGAGCGCGTAGTCGTCGCCGTAGCCGCGGTTCAGGCCGGTCTCCATGTTGAGCATCAGGGCGTCGAGCGCGAGGTATCGCATCCACTGGTCGATGTTGACGACCTCGGCGACGGCCTCGAGGTACGTTGCCTCGGGAGCGTTGACGAGCACGTCGGTCAGGTGGATTACGTCGGAGTAATCGTCGTAGTCTTCGTTGGTTTCCTTGAGGTAGCTTTCGCGATAGTCGTCCGGATCGGGGCCCTCGTAGTCGAGATCGGCTTCGCCGGCGTCGCGGAGGCACTTGTAGGAGTTGCCGTTGGGATCGTCGGGGAAATACCTCGCCGTGAAGTCGCCGTCGCGGACCTCGATGGCCACGTAGGTGCCGTACATCCGCGGCCCGGTTTCCGACAGGTCCTCGCCGTTGACCCGCACCTGCACGGCCGTGGCCTGCGGGGCGACGTTGCCCGCCATGCGGTGCAACACGCTGCCGATCAGTTGCGAGTGCGTGTACTTGCTGTTGATGTTGATTCGCGTCACGTCGTTCAGCGGATTGTCGTGGACGAAGTTCACGCGGTAGTTATTCGGCGGGCGACTGCGGCTGCCGTGGCCCCGGTTGCGAATACCCACGTTGTAACGCACCTCAATTCCGGCGCCGTCGGCCACGATGAACGTGGCGTTCATCTGGGCGTTGCTATCGTCCTCGCTGTTACCGCCGTCGCCGATGTCCTCCAACTCGGCCCGCTCGGCTTCGGTCATGAGCAGGTAGTAAACGGGCTGGCTGCCGGGAACCCATGGGGCGTCGGGGTCGAACGCGTCGTCTACCTGATAGAGCGCGTTGGTCGCGTGTTCGTAGACCGGTGCGAGCGGATCGGTGGACGTTTGCGCGGCGGCCGGCCAGCTTTGCACGTTCAGCGCGACGTCGGTCGCCTCGACGTAAAACTCCACGACCGCACCGTCGGCTTGGACGGGTAGCACAGTGGTGAACACGCCGTCACCGGCCGCAACGTCGCCGCCCGAGCCGTCGTCCACCATGGGCGACGCCGTGAAGCCGGGATCGCCGTCGACGCGGTAGTAGACCGCGGCCGACGTGCCGGTTGCCTGTTCGTCGACCAGTCGTGCGGTGACGGTTACCGGATCGGTGGACCGCGGGATGATCGGCTGGTGCCCCACATCCGCGATCAGCGGCGCCAGGTCGACGGCAACGACCGAATTGGCCGCCCCGGGCGTACCCTCGGCAACCAGACTAGCGGTCCAGTTCTGCCCGTAGTCGTTCGACATGGCCGAGTTGATCAGTTCGAGCGACCGGCTCTCTTTGACGAGCGGATCCTCGCCGACGATCACCCCGCCGTCGTGTTCGGCCGTCCAAACCCAGCCGCGATGTCCGTAATCTTCCGGGCCGATCTCTCGCTGCGCCCAAACCCCCTGGTCGGCGTATCGCACCTGGTCGACGGACCCGCCGAGCAGATCGAGCAGTTCGATCCGTTCGCCCCGATTGCTCAGCCGCCCGTCCCACCCGCCGACCACGTTGGTCACGCCGGGGTACTTGGCCGAGAACGTCGGCACGTCGGCCGCCACAACGAGATATTCGCCCGGGGCGATCGTGGCTTGCGGAAAGGTGAACTCGATGCCGTCGGCAAAACGCCAATTCTCGACCGAGACGGGCTGTTCTGCGAGGTTGACCAGCTCGACGTATTCTTCGAGGTCGTTCTCGCTGGCCGTATGGTACATGATCTCGCTGATCGCAACGTGCCAAGTCGGATCGCCAAGGGGAGTCTCGTCGTTGGCAGCCCGGGGAGTCGGCTGGAGAAAGTAGCCGCGCGCGGTGGAGTCGGGCGAGAGGCCGTAAGAGACGTCGTCGTACTGTTGGGGAAACGCGGGAGAATATGCGAACTCGACCGTCGTGCCATCGGGCCGTACGAGCCCCAGGTATTCACCGCCGCCGCTGAGCTTGAAGTTGGTGTGCAACTCGCCGGCCGGATCGGTGCGGTCGTTGTTCGAGGCGAACACCACCAGGTAGCCGTCCGGCGGGAGCGAGACGACGGGGAACTGCCACTGCGTCAGGTCGGTGTCGTCGTCGGTTAGAAACCAGCCGTCCAGGCTGAGGGTCTCGGCGGCCGGGTTGTGCAGTTCGATCCAGTCCGAGTAGTCGCCGTCCTCGTCGGCGAGGCTGCCTTCGTTCAACGCCATGAATTCGCTGATCACCGGTCCGCCGTTAAGCACCACCCGCGGTTCGAGCGGTTCGAACATCAACCGGTTGGATCGCGCCGCAGAGCGCCGCGACGCGGTCGATCGCTGCCGCCACAAGCCGCGTGCGTGCGTGTTGGTGGTTGCGATTCGTCTTCTTGACACACCGTTCTCCCATCGAGATGTTCGCCTTGCCGCGCAAACGCATACGCCGGCTCAGGCGGTCGCCGCTATGAGTTAGTTCTGTACGTTAATCCACGGGCAAGACACGCCCGCGCGGCGGCGAGAAAAACACCGCCTCAATTGTCTCTTGTTCCGAGGGAAACCACGCGGCGGGCCTTTGATCGGCCGACGCCACAACAATCCCATCGTGTTCAGTGTATCAGAGGCGTAAGTTGACTGCAAGCATGTTGCGGACTTGTTTTTCGGCGCGGGCTCGCGGTATTCGGCGCGGCGGTCACGTGAAAGAAATGTAAATTAGCCGTGAATCTATTGGAGCCGGTTAAAAACGAGGCAGTATTTTGACGAGAGGTAGCCTCTCGGGCAGGCTCCTTGGGTCGGCAAGTACCCTCACGCGGAGCTAAGTGATGGATGCGATCTTATTTAGCCCGCCGTGAATACACGACGGGGTGGTGTTGGTGGTTGTGTGTTGGGTGTTCTTGGGTGACCCCGGGTGTGTTCACCCGGGGCTAAATGATCGTTGTGCTTCCTTTCGGTGTCTCTCGTCTTCCTCATGGAATCGTGGTATCATACGCCTGCCACGCGCGCCACGCCGTGGCCAGGACGGACCCGAGGTCGAGTTGGACGAGACTGTTTCTATGTGCGAATCGCAGGATCAGAGCGGCACGCCGGACTTAAGCCCGTTGCCGTACCACCGGGCTATCCGTGAATACCTGAAGACGGAAGAGGCCGACATCTGGCGGTGGTACGCCTCGCACAAGGTCCGCGAGGAACAGGCTGACGCGGTTCGGTTCGATCTGCTGAAATCGACCTATCGGGTGGACCGTCAGACGCAGCCGGAAATCTACGCGGCGGCCGAAGACGTGGCAGCGCGGCTTTCGCTCGACGTGCCGATTACGATCTATCAGGCGCAGAACCCGGCGGGACCGAACGCTTCGCTCGCTTATGTGCCCGGCGAAGCCCACGTGGTTCTGCATGGCTCGATCACCTCGAAGCTCGCCGACGTGGAAGTTCGAGCCCTGCTGGCTCACGAGTTGAGTCACCTGAAGTTGTGGCAACAGTGGGACGGCGATTATCTGATCGTCGACCAGATCCTGGCCGCGTTGACACACGATCGGGCGGCCGAGACGCCTCACTTTGCCAGCGCGAGGCTTTTCGGGCTCTACAGTGAAATCTTCTGCGATCGTGGTTCGCTCGCCGCAGCGGACGATCCGCTGGTAGTGGTCGCCATGCTCGTGAAGGTTTCTACCGACTTGGAGAAGGTGAGTGCCGAAAGCTACCTCCGACAGGCCGAAGAGATCTTCAGCAAAAAGGCAACCAAGGCGGCCGACGTGAGCCATCCGGAATCCTTCATTCGCGCCCGGGCCATCAAGCTCTGGTCTGACGGCGACAGCCGGGCCGACGCCAAGATCGAGGAGATGATCGAAGGGGCCGCGGCATTGGACAATCTGGATCTATTGGCCCAGACGAAGGTTTCCGCATTGACGCGCCGGCTGCTGGACGTCTTCTTATCGCCGAAATGGATACAGAGCGATCCGGTGGGAGCCCACGCCCGGCTCTTTTTCGAGGACTATGTGCTTGGCGAAGGTCCGCACGAGGACCGGTCGCTGGCCGACGACATCAAGACCGACGACAAGCCGATGCGGGACTACTACTGCTACGTGCTGCTCGATTTCGTCACCGCCGATCGCGACCTGGAGGAGTTCCCGCTGGCCGCCGCGCTAGCGCTTACGGAGAAATATGGCCTGAAGGATCGCTTTGCGGAGATTGCCAAGCGTGAGCTTCGTCTTCGCAAGAAGCAACTGGGGAAGATCGACAAGGACAAGCAGAACCTGCTGGCGAAAGCCGGCCAACGTTTCAAGTCAACATGACCGATTTTTACGAATACCTTTGCACTCGTCTGGAAACGGGTGGATTCTCGACGGAAGATACGCTCACCAGCTTCCTGCCGCTGGTTCGCGAGGTCTTGGATTCCCACGCGGCCGGCATGGTTGCTCCGCTGGAAGGCCTGGACGCTTTGCACGTCGAAAGTGCGAGGATCTGGTTCGAGGATGCCAGGCGAGGAGAGCCTCGCAACAACGCGGCCGCGTTGCGCCAAATCGAAGTCGCCAGTCAGGCGGCCGTGGAGATCGTCACCGAGCAACGCCACCTGACCGAGGTCGGGGAAAGCCAAGCAAAGGTCGTGGATCTCGCCGTCGGCGACCGTGACTCGCAAATCACGCGTCCCGTCTATCTCCCAGGCTACGTTGCCTGGGAACATCAGCTTGGACACCACGATCCCCTGACGGACATATTCAGCTTGGGGATGATCCTGGCCAGTCTCGCCTGCGGGATGGATTTCACCGAACCGGAGGCCCTCAAAGCGTTCGTCGCTGGGCGACGGAATCTCTTTGCCCTAAACGGCGATCTTCATCCGGTTCTGGCGCGGGCGGTTTCCCGCATGACCGAATTGGATCGCCACCGCCGCGTTCAGGACTTGGACCCGTTGCTCCACAACCTGGAAA
>JABMRB010000188.1 GCA_013202865.1 Candidatus Nealsoniibacteriota bacterium
ATGATGGATGCAATGCGGTTTGGATTGTCCGTCGGCTTGATCGTCTTCGCCTGCACGGCCTTCGGCCAAGAGGTGGCTCCGTGGGTGCAGGTTGGCGAAGAGTTCTCGATCGATACGATCAGGCCGCAGTCTGGATGGATCGTTGAAGGGACGGTGGCCCCGGGCGAGTGGAAGCCGGTCGTCCAGCCGAATCTGGCCGAGCAGATCCAGGACGCCTCGCAACTGACGCTGAAGGACGTCGCTCCCCCGCCTAAGCGTTGTTGGGTCGGCCACCGCCCTTATCTCGTGCCGAATCCGGACGGCAAGTCATGGGACATGATCTACCCGTACTACAACAAGTACCGCGGTGTACAGGAAGTCGTCATCCACGATTTCGGTTCCGGCGAGACACGCAGGCAAGTGCTTAGCACCGGCGGGGGCGATTCGGTTCTCACACGAGAACCGATCGGATTTCACATGCAACCGTCCTTCTACACCGAGGGCAAGCTGATCTTCGAGATGTATGGGACGGTCGTGTTCGTCGTCTACGACCCGGCCGTTGACCGGTTCATCGACGGGGTGAAACCCTTCGGCGATGAAGTGGTCAACGGGCGATGCGTGCTGGGCAATGACGGGATGATCTACGGCATGGGTTGGCCCAAGGACAAGAGCGGGTTTGTCGCCTATTGCTTCAACCCCAAGAACCACGAGGCAAAGCGATTCAAGACCTTCGGCCCGCCGAATGAGCATCGCAGGGAACTGTACCGGGAAGTGAGGATGTTCGGCGATTGGATCTACGCGGCGATTGGCGCCCAACCCTGGCATTTGGCGGCGTTTAACTTCAAGACCGGGGAGGGACGACTGCTGGGAGCGACCGAAGAGATCATCGGCGATGGCAACACGCTCGGCCGGCGAAGAATCGGAGGCGGCATGGGATGGTACGATCCAACGACCGGCAAGCTCGGCGGGATCCCGCTGGAAGACCACCGCATCTTCTGGATGATCAGCGCCGCCGACGGCCGATACATCGTCCTTTCGAGCAAGTGCGACGGCAAGGGGCAACTCTTCGTCTGGGATACGCAAACGCACGAATTCTGCCACAAGGTCGATCCACCCCAGGGCGCCACGCGGGCCGGACCGATCGTGGAGGCAATTCCGGGCCTTGTCCTTGGACACACCGACGATGCTGAAGGCGGACCGCTGCTTTACGGATTCGACCCGGCGTCGGGCAAGATCCTCTGGACCAAGTCCGTCCCCAGCCCTCCTATCACCGCCTTCTCGCAAGTACGGCGTCAAGCCGACAGTTTCCGCCGCGGCCCGAACGGCTACATCTGGACTTTCTTCGACAAGACGCTCGTGCGGATCGACCCGCGCAACGCACGCGTCGAGCCGGTCGGCAAGACCGAGCCGGCCCAACTGGCCTTCGCCGCAGGAGGTGTCTACATCGCCGGCGGGCCGATGCTGCGCCGCATCGAAGGTATCGCAGTGGGCAAACGCAAGCATGAAGATTCAAAGGATACCGTTAATGAGTACTGACGTCGAATTCGCTTTCATTGCATCCCACGGCAGTCCGCACTGCCAAGCCTTGGCCTTTGCTAACGAGCGATTTCCGACGGACGAAGATTTGGTGAACTGGGCTAAGCTGATCACGTGCAAGACGGCCGACTTGACTCGGGAAAGCCAACCTCGGCGTAGCGGAATTTCAGGCAATGATGATCGGGCGGGCATGGCGAGGCTCCAGGACGCTCGACCGCCCGGGGCATCTGATGAACCTGGCCGCCGGGCGCAACGCCATTCGCGACCTGGTCGAGAAGACCCTCGAAAGACCATCGCGACGGCGGCACTCCCGAGCCATGCGCTTTTATTGATTCCCGCATAGCCAATGCGCGGTTCACGGCCCTGTCTGCGGAGAAACCGGGCTGCGCCCTCGTGCATTGGCCATGCAAGCCTCAATAGGTAGAGACCAAAGCCGCCACCGATCGAAAGCGGGACAGGGTGTTTGCGTAGCCCGAAAAGCAGGTCGAGCAGGTTAGCCGTGAGCGGGTCCATCCATGCCATGTCAGCTCATCCTTTCCTCTTGAGTGGCTGAAGAATCGATTTGCGCAATTGCTCGGCAGTCTCATGTTCTCGCTTGTCGCCTTGCATCAACTCCAGATACGTCTGTACGCGGAGCGTCCGTCTCAATCGTTCGACGTCATCAAACGGGGCAGCAGGCCGCATGCACGAAGCACATGGGATACGCAGCGCCGTGCCTCAGTGAGAGTCGCGCCGTCGGGCACAGTTTGTTGCGAGGGTGACGGTTTGGGCAACGGGAACAACAAAACGTGCATTGCGTCAACAACGCGGTCAAATCTCGGAAACCGGAACCGCCCATACGGCCTCGGTGATCGGCATGGGCGATTCGGTCAGACAAAGCACGACGCCCGGGCCTTGCGGCATGTTGAGTTTGTCGAGGACGGAGAAATGGCGAATGTCCTTCTTGGACGGCGTGGTCGTCTTCTTGATCTCGATCGGGTAGATCGTGCCG
>JABMRB010000189.1 GCA_013202865.1 Candidatus Nealsoniibacteriota bacterium
AAGGAAGTGCAACAGCGGCACCTGGAACCGCCGAACCAACTCCTCAAAGCTGGCCGTGCAGCCCTCCTGGGCGCGGCGGGCGAGTTCCTCGTCGCTGCGTGCCTTGGCCGTTGGACCGGACGGCATATTCACTTACCTTGTTTTGACTTCGCTTGTTTCTTCTTCCAAGCCTGTTCGAGAAACTCCAACACCGCGTCGGCCGACGCCTGCCAGCCCACCGTTACCGTCTTGTCTTCCAAAGTTATTTCGATCCCGTCGAGGAGTTCAAGCAGCTCTTTCGGCGCGTCCTTCGGTGGGGAAAACTTCGCCATGGCAAGGAAGCCGTCGGCCATCTGCCGCAGTTGCTTGGCTACCTTAGGCGACTTGGCGACGACCCGCCCGCGAACGAACACCCGATTATCGTGTTCGCCGATCGCCAGGGCAAACAACTCACTCTGTTGCAGTACGGGCGACTGGAAGGGCCCGTCCCCCTCGGCCAACCCGGCCGCAGCCGCCTGCACCACCGTGCCGGCCGGGACCTCGTCGGCCAGCAGCGGATCACCCTTCTTCATGCCGGGTGCCTTGCCGTCGAGCACGTCCAGGGCCGCCTTCACCTCGGCCGGGTCGCGGCCGACGACCGCCAGCTTGGGGCCGTGGAAACAGCCGGTCACCCGATGCTCGGACGGCAGGCCCTTATCTTGGGTCCACATGTATAGCGCGTGGTCGCCATGGGCCGATGTCTCGTAGCCCGGCAGTTTCTTGACGAAGCCCAACAACCGTTGCCGATCGAACCTGGCCCGGACGAGCACCACGCCAGAAAGCGCCTTCAGCTTGCTTCCATAGAAGGTCACGCTCTGGACGTCCTCGGTCGGGTCCATTCCGAGCGCCTTGCGGATCTGCTCGAGTTGCTGCTTGGGTGCCTCCTGCCGGAGTAGGACTTCGCCGACCCGCTGTGCTGTCTTGGCGGCCCGCAATGCGTCGAAATCGACGTGAACCAGCCACTTGGCCTCCGAGCCCACCTGGCTACAGTCCAGCGGCTCGGCCCAAGCCAACCGGCCCAGCCCGGCCACCAGCACAACGACCGTAAACAATGTCCTCATGGAAATCCCCTTCCTCATGAAACGGATGGTAGTACTCTTGCCACACTAAGTTATACACTGTTCGCGGCAGGGAGGTTACAGCAAGCGAGTTTCGGCGAGTTGTAGGTGGCGGGCCACCAAACGAGGCGCGGGGTGTACGGGCACCCGAAAGAAGGGTGGCGTTTAGAGGGGGTGAACGTCGCGAGGGCCGGTGGGCTCGATATCGTCCACAACTAGTAGGCGGCAAAGGAGTTAGGGCGCCACACCCGATTGACGTGGGGGCTTCACACGAGTCTATCTCCTTGGTTTCCTAAGATCGCGGAGCCAGATGGGTCGGGCTTCGTTGGAAGAAAACGCCTGGGCGGGTGGCAAACTACGACTTGGGAACCCAGTTCAGGGCTCCGTTCCCGGTACCTGTGAACTGCAACGACCAGTGCCCCGGATCCGATGGGTGACCCAACACGATGATCATTTCGGGGTCTTGGTGATGTCGCCGTTTGTAGAAATAGAAACTGCGTGGAGCAAAATCTTCGGCCTTGAAATCAGGTGATACTCTGCATCTCTTGAACTTGGTAACGAGGAACCGAAGTCCATCACGGATTGCTTCATCCATCTTGGATCGCGTCATCGCATCTCGCGCAATGACGGAGTGAGCGTACGCAGCGATTTCTTCAAACGATGCAGCGTTGGCAGAAAACTCGATCTGTACAGGTCTTCCATTGTAAATGCCGTCACACAGCCAGAAGTCCTTTTTGGATTGAACAAGAGTACCAATTCCAGCAACCGTTCGAGGCGGTTCGAGGTCCGACTGACCGGTTCCTACCTTCGTTTGTACTTTCAGTGTGATGGAATACTCATTTGGTGGGTGTTTCGGAAGGTGGATCACCAGATCATACTCAGTGAGGATCGAGCCGCCCGTTGCATCCAAGAATCGGATTTCCCGCAGGTCCACCCAGTTGTGCTCGCCCAGGAAGTAGAAGGAGCCCTCGTAGCGAATGTCAGGCGGTTCATCTGTGGCCGGAGAGAATCGCGTGTTAGCCAACTCGGCTGGAATGATGGACGGCAGACTTAGGCATTCAAGGGTGATATACGGCTCCAGTTCGCGAGGTACATCGGGGTCGGCAAAGGACAAAGGTTCCATATCAATGCGAATGCCGCATCTTCCTATGAGTTTCTCGCTCGTGCAAGCGGAAAGGAAGGCACATTCGGCCTTGGGAGGCTCCGCGAAGAACGGGTTTGTTTTCATCGGTGCTTTCCACGCGTGAGTTGATTTCTCAATTGCCCCGGGACGTTGTGCCGACGGATACCGCTAAGATATGGCCGCCACATGGTTAGTGTCAAGTGTTTGCGGCGACACGCTGCCCGGCTATTCAAGAGAGGCGCGGCTACGAGCCGCGCTGGGCGCTGCCGCCAACTTCATGTGTCTCGCCAACGACGCAACGCGACCCGCACAACCCCGCACGAGAGGGGGTATTGAAGGAGAATGAAAAACGGATCCAACGTGGGGGCGACAGAAGTCAACAACGCCTTGACGTCAAAGCACTTAACTGAGCATAATGTTGTAGTAGAGGACACAGCTATGCCCGTAGTAAGCAGATTCTTTGGTATTACCGTCGCGTTCTAACTGGGAGGATCACCTTCCTGTGCATTTCCACGCGAGGTACAGTGGTGACGAGGTACAGTGGTGACGAGGCCATGGTCGAGGTTCGCACCGGAGAGGTGCTTCGCGGATCTCTGCCAAGACGTGCCCTTTCGTTGGTGCAGGAGTGGCGCACGTTGCACGTACAGGAACTCCTGGACAATTGGGAACGCGCCCGGCAGCGCCAGCCGTTGGCCTATATCGCGCCTCTGGAGTAGAGCTATGATCCTACAGGTTGTCGAAGCTAAATACGATCGGGACTATGTCGTTCGGTTCAAGTTCAACGACGGCGCAGAGGGATTCGTCGATCTAGCCGACGAACTCTACGGGGAAATGTTTGCACCACTGAGGGACATGCAGAAGTTCAAAGCGTTCAAGGTCGACCCGGAACTCAATACGATTGTCTGGGAGAATGGGGCCGATCTCGCTCCAGAGTTCCTGCGAGACCGGCTGTTGGTGCCGTCCCAACCGACGAATCAGTCCAACCCGCAGTAGCCGTCTCGCTGCGCCGCCGCCGGCCGTTTCTCCTCTATGGTTCGTGACGTCCTATCTCCGGGAAACCCTTTTTCAACGGACGGCAACGCCGTTGCGTGTTCGGATTCTACCGAATGTGACGGTGCTACCTGCGTGTTGTGCGGGCTCCACAACACAACTTGGAGAAGGCGGCCAAAGGTTGCTGATGAAAAGGAATGTGGCGATAGGGCAAGATGAGGCGTGCCCCTGATGACCTACATTTGCTCAGGCAGCGACTATCCCCGTGGAACAAGCAAATGGCACCAAGCTTCTTCACCAAACGGACGATCGGCGGCAGGCTGACCGTTGGGTTCGGCTGCCTGGCGATCGTCGTCGGCACCATGGCGTACGTCGCGCGTTCGGGGTTGCGACAACTTGGAACCGAAGCGGAAACGATCTGCGGCGCCGCTCTGCTGATCGAGCAGTCGTGCCGCAGCCGAAACGTTCAGAAGGATTTCATGCTCGATGGCGACCCGGCGCGGTTGACCGAAGCCAAACAACTGGTGGCCCTGGCGCAGGAGACGGCCGGCACGCGATTGCCCGGACTCGACTCGACGCAGCAGCGCGAAGCGGTCGCGACGTTCAGAGTCTGGCTAACCGCGTTGCAACGCTACGCAGCGAACGAAGGCCAAAAGGACCTTGCCGCAAAGGCAATGGCCGACGCCGTTGAGACGGCGATCGATGAGTGCAACAGCCTACGCACGGAGTTCATGTCGCGAGCGACGTCGGATCGGCAGGCAGACGAGCAGCAGCGGGCCGGTGGACGCCATGCCCTCGACTTGGCCGGCCATATCGCAACGCTGCTCTGGGACGCCCGAGCGGCACAATTCGACTTTCAGAGCACCAGCGATCCCGCCGCGGCCGAGGAACACGGCCGGATTCTCCGCCGGATCGGCGAGTCCTGTATCCAGTGGAAGCAGACATTTTCAACGGAAGACGTCCAGAAGCAGGGCGATTCCCATCGTCATGAGGACAGCGATTCCGATCGCCATGAGGACAGCGATTCCGATCGCCATGAGGACAGCGATTCCGATCGCCATGAGGACATGGACAAGCTGTTGATCGCCGTCGAGACTTATCGCACGGCCTTCGAGAAATGGACCGAGATCGACGCCGGACTGAGCGCGACCAAGACGGAAATGGGCGAAGCGATGCAACTCGCCGGGGCCGGCTGTAAGCGGTTGTTTGCATCGCAACAGTTCAAGTTCACCGCAGATCATCGGACCGCACGGCGCCGCTACGTCGACGAACTTCGCTGCGCCGCCGAAGCCGCTCGTTTGGTGCCTCTCTTCTCGGCACTTCGGGCGGACCAACGTGAAACGCAGGACAATGTGCCGGACGATCTGCCGGACGATCTGCCGGACGATCTGCCGGACGATCTGCCGGACGATGGCGAGCGCCCGAGCCTGACTCCGATGCAGCGGATCCTTGCCCTCTGCGCCGAACTGAAGACGCATTGCAGTTCCGCGCAGCAGCAGGACTCGCTGGACCGGGTTGCCGATGTCGCTAAGCAGTACGGCGTCGCACACGAGAGATGGACCGCCTCCCGGGTGACGCTTGCCGCGTGCGAACGGGCCCGCCAGACCGCGCTGGCCGACCACAACGCCCGGCGCCGGGCGACCCAGCAGAAGCGTGCCGTCGCGTCACACACGCTTGATTCGACGCACCGTCTGATCGAGTCGTTCTCCGCCGCCCGCACGGCCCAACTGAAGTACGAGATCTCGGCAGATCCGCTGTGGATCTCGGAGAATCAAGAGTGGATGCAACGGCTCGCCGAGTTAGCTGTAACACTGAAGACCACGACCGCAAACGATCCCACCGATTACGCTCGAAGCGACCGAATCCTGCAATACGCCCGGGACCACCAGATCACGCTGGACCGCTGGGTAGCCGTTCGCGCAGACATCGAGACGACACGAGCCACGATCCGTAACACGCTTCGCGAAAGTGGCGAAGCGTGTGCTGCCTTGCAGGCCGTCCTCGCGATGCTGGCACACGAAGAACTCGCCCCAGGGCTGCAAGCCATCGTCTTGCAGGATGGTCTCGCCGGCAGCGAGGGACGCTGGTTCGGTAAGGAGGTCGATGCCATCCGGCTGGCGGCGGCGGTTGCCGATCGCGACGCGGCGATGGAGCAGTTCATGCTCGAAAGCAGCAACGAGTGTCGCCAGACAATGGAGCAGGCAATCGACGCCGTGGCCGATTTGGCCGAACAGACCCGCGGCACGATGCAAGACACACCCGCCGAGCAGCACATCGACGTGGTTGTCGCGACCGCGGCGGACTGTCGCCGGGCTCTCGCGCGTTACGTCGCCGATCTGAAGCGGCAGCGAGAGGAGGCCGACACCATGGCGGCCACAACCAACGACGTCTTGGCTGCCTGCGAAGCAATCCGGGCCGAACAGCAGAAGGTGCTCGACCCGAATCAGATGGAGAAGACGGCGCAGCGTCCCCCGTTGCCGACAGCACGGCCCAAGGATAGCTACGACAAGGCAGTCGAAGACTGCGATGCCGCCCGGCAGCGCTGCGATCGCGATTGCGCCGCGATGCACGACTGCGGCCGAGCCTATCTGGCCGCGAGCGAGGCGGTCGGTGAAGAGCAGCGGCTAGTGCTCGCTGCGGCCATCGACCAGGGCACGCAGACCATCGACGCGTGGATCGCCAAGATGGCGGCAACCGCCGGCTTGAATCAAACCCTACTTGACGTCGAAATTCAACGCAAGCACGCCGTTGCCGCGCAAACGCCACATCGTGCAGATGCTTATCAGAGGGCGCTCGACGACTTGCTCGCCCAGGCCGGCGAGTTGAGATCGACGCTCGACGATCCGGACAACGTTGCGCAACTCGACGCGGTCGTCACGGTGGCGACGAACTGCGACCGCCTCTTCGACGACTACATCACCGACTGCGAACGTCGGGATCGGGAGATGCTCGCCATGGCCACGGCAGCGGACGCCTTCCAGGAGGATTGGCAGGCGATTCGCGACGATTACCGGCAGACACTGGCCGCCGTGAGCGACGCACAGAGCAAGAGTAACGGCGAGCACGCGGCCACAACCGCCGAAGTCGACCGACTGATCGACGCGTTGCAGGGCGTCCGGGCTTCGCAGCGGGAGCTTGTCGACCGCGACGCCTCGAAGAGGCAGTTCGCCGCGTGTCGACAACAGCTCAAAATCACGGCGGCAGCGGCCGAAGCACTCAAACACCGTCTGGCCGACCCGGCCGACGACGCACCCGTCGACCCTGCACACTTCGACGCCGTGATCGCGGCAATCGGTGAGCACGGCCGGGCGCTGCACGACGTCGAGAAGCTCCACCACGCACAGCGTATCGAACGCGAGAAGATGGTCGCTGCCGCGGAGTCGCTCGGCACCCGGGCCGTCGCGTTACAAGGCGCCGCCCAAGGGCGATTTGCCACGGCAAGGAACCAAACGAGCGGGCTGTTGATCGGACTGGCAGCCCTCGGGCTGGTGGTCTGCATCCTGACAGCCTACACGCTCACCCGCGACGTGACGCGTCCGCTGCGTGAATTCACGGCGAGTCTTGAAGGCTTCTCCGACGGGGGACTGGACGCCAACGCCACAGCGTCCCCCGCTGCCGGCGGCACAGCGTCTCTCGCTGCCGGCGGCACTGACGAAGTTCGCCGTATGATCGAAGCGGTCAACGGATCACTCGCCGCCGCTCGCAGCACACTCGACGAGACCAAGGCCGAATCGGAGCGAGCGCAGCGGGCTACGCAGGAGGAGGCCGAATCGCGGTGCAGCCAACTACAATCCGAGTGTTCCCGCCTTGAGGCCGAGGTTGCCTTGCAGGGTCAAGCTGTGTCGGCCGAGCGCCGGCTCCGGGAAGAAACGGCCGAGCGGGAACTCCGCCTGACCGAGCAACAGCAGGAGAAGGCCGAGGCGCTCACCGGCAAGATCCACCGCCTGCTCGAGGTCGTTGCCGCGGCCGGCAAGGGCGACCTGACGCAAACGGTCCAAGTCGAGGGCGACGAGGCCGTGGACGAACTGGCCGACGGCATCGCCACGATGCTGGCCGGCCTGTCCGGCGTGATTGCCCGGGTGACCGAGAGCACCGTGCAATTCAGCGAGGGTGTACGCGTGGTTTCCGATGGCTCAGAGACGCTGGCTCAGGCCGCGCAGCAGCAGAGCATGAGCGCTCAGCAGGTTTCCGGCGCTATCGAAGAACTCGCCACTTCGGTCGAGGGCGTCAAGAAGAGTACGCGGGAGGCCGGCCGCCAAGTTCGCCGCACGAGCGATCTGGCTGCGCGAGGCGGCGAGGCGGTGGTTAAGTCGACTGAGGCCATGGACCTGATACGCGACAGTTCGACAAAGATCGCCGAGAACATTCAGGTGGTGTCGGACATCGCGCGGCAGACCAACATGCTGGCGCTGAACGCTGCGATCGAGGCCGCCCGCGCCGGCGAGCACGGCCTGGGGTTTGCCGTGGTGGCCGACGAGGTTCGCAAGCTGGCCGAGCGATCGAACGGGGCCGCCGGCGAAATCTCGGCACTGATCGAGCAATCGAACCAGCGAGTCGAGGAGGGGACTCAATTGAGTCAGGAAACGGCCGCGGTACTCAACGAGATGGCCGAAGGCGTCGAGGCCACCGTGGAGCAGATCTCGGAAATTGCCGCGGCCACGGTCCAACAGGCCGCCCACGCCCGGGAGGTCTCCCAGGCCCTGCAAGGCATTACGACCGTCGCCGAGCAGACCTCCGGCAGCAGCCAACAAATGGCCTCGAGCAGCCAGCATCTCGACGCCCGGGCGTCGGAGCTTTGCGAACTAGTCGGCCGGTTCAAGTCGGGCGACTGCTATTGAGGCTCGCATGGCCAATGCGCGAGGACGCAGCCCGGTTTCTCCGGAGAAGGGGCCTTGAGCCGCTCAGAGCTACGTTCGCCAGAACGTGGGGCGTGTCATAGGGTTACGACCACGCTACGGCGAACGCAGCTACTTCGCGGGCTCGACCCAACCGGGCGGGATCGCCGGAGGCAATGGCAGCTCTTCCAGGCCGGGAGCGTTGTAGTCGGGGGCGTCTTGCTCAGGGCCGCCGATCGGATACTCAATCCATCGCCCCTCGGGATCGAGTTGCATGGTGCCGAGTTCGCGGCAGAGTCGCATTCGTGCCGCGTAGAAATTCAGCCAGACGTTCAGAAAATTGTCTTGCGTATCGCGTAAGGATTTCTGTGCCGACAGCAGATTGGTCGCGGTGGTTGGATTGATCGGAGGTCGTTGTCCGGGTTGTGGGGCGGGGCGAGGCGGATTCAGCGATAGTTGCGTCTGATCGACGCGCCGAATCGCGATCGTGACGGCGCCGCGTTGGATTTCGAGGTTGGCTCATACCCGGTTTCGGGTTGATGGTTTTAGCAGGAGGGCGATCAAGGATCCGAAGAGTGCTTTTCCGCGTTTCCGGAGGTTGTGGACCAACTCGAAAAAGGCAAGATACAGGGGCAGGTTTTCCTGGGAA
>JABMRB010000190.1 GCA_013202865.1 Candidatus Nealsoniibacteriota bacterium
CCGTGGAACACCCCGTCGTCGCGAATTCGCGCCGGCGAAAGCAACTCGTCCACGTAGTCGGCCCGGGCCGATTGCGAATCGACATCGAAGAAACTCGCTGCGTCCGGAGAACGATAGGGTTGTTTCGTCCGCTGCAGCACTTCCGGCGGAACGAGGTGACGGGTGGCCCGCTTGAGGATGTACTTTTCGTTGAGCCCCTTCATCTTTATCCGCGGCGGCATCCGGGCGGCTAACTCCGCGATGCGATGATCGAGAAACGGAAACCGCCCCTCGACGCTATGGGCCATCGCCATCCGGTCGCCCTGCGACGAGAGGATGTAGCCGGGCATCAGCACGGCCGTCTCCAAGAACTGCGCCTGACAAAGCGGCGGCCACTCGGAGTAGTCCGCCGGCAACATCGCCCGCAGGTCGGCGTAGGGGTCGTCCTCTTCCAGTTCCGCGCGGACGTCGCGAGAGAAGAACCGCCCCAGCCGCGACGTCAGTTCCCAGCGGGGTAGATGCGAGAAGAACGGGTCGCCGAGTTCCTCCGGCCGGACGCGGAAAAACGCCTTGCGGTACGCCAATGATTGCGCCTGGAGGTTCGGCATGTAGGGATACAGCCGCTCGAACAACCTCGAACGAAATGCCGAGTCCGGCTGTGCCGCGCAGAACCGGCGGACCTTGGCCTCCTTGAAAATGTCGTAGCCGCCGAGCATCTCGTCCGAACCCTCACCCGTCAGCACCACCTTGAATCCCTCGTTGTGGACCAGTCGCGACAGCACGTAGAGCGGTGCCGGCGCGGTTCGCAGCACGGGCTTCTCGGTGTGGCGGATCACGTCGGGGAAAACCTGAGCGATCGTGTCGCCGTCGCAATGCACGGCCTGATGGTCCGTATTGAGGAAATCTACTACCTGCCGCTGGTATTGGCTCTCGTCGAATTCTGCGTCGCCGAACGTAACCGAGAACGTCCGCAGGTGATTGGACGTGTACTGCTGGGCCAGGGCCGTGGTCACCGACGAGTCGAGTCCTCCGCTGAGATACGCACCCACCGGCACGTCGCTACGCAGCCGCAGCCGCGTGGAATCCTCTAGCAACTCGAGCAACTGCTCGGCCCACTCGTCGTCCGTCTTCGCATGGTTCTCGGGCGCGTATTCGAGGTCCCAGTAGCGCCACGTGCGGATTTGCGAGGCTTCGACGCACAAGTTGTGGCCCGGTGGCAGCTCGCGGATGCCGCGAAACACGGTCCTCGGCGGCAGCGTCGACCAGAACGTGAAGAGCTGATTGAGCCCCTGCGGGTCGATCGCCCGGGAAACGTCCTTGTGGGTCAGCAACGCCTTGATCTCCGAGGCGAACAGCAGCGTGGCACCGGTTTGCGTGTAGAACAACGGCCGGATGCCCAGCCGGTCGCGACTGAGAAACAATTCCCGCCGCCGCGCGTCCCAAATGGCAAAGGCCCATTGCCCGTTGAAATGCTCGACGCACTCTTGCCCGTATTGCTCGTAGGCGTGCAGGATGACTTCGGTGTCGGATTGCGTCTGGAAGGTGTGCCCGAGCCGTTGGAGGGTCTCGCGCAGCTCGACGTAGTTGAAGATCTCGCCGTTGAAGGTCAGCGTCAGCGAGTGGTCGCGGTTGTGCATCGGCTGCGAGCCGTGGGCGAGATCGATGATGCTCAGCCGCGCGTGGCCCAGTGCTGCCGGACCGTCCACGGCCACCCCGGCGGCGTCGGGCCCGCGATGCCGCAGTTGCTCGACCATCCCGCGGACAATCTGCGAGCTGGGCCTCGCCTCGTCAATACAAAACACACCGGCGATTCCACACACGTCGTACGATCCTTTCCATTGTCCGATCCGGCCCCTGCACAACTGCCCCCCTCTCCCGGTCGGGCCACAGCCGATTTGGCGCGGTCCGGCCCGTGGCGTACAGTTGTGCGACGCCCCAGCGGCACAATCCCCCGCGTTTTCGCGGGCTGACGCCCCATTACCCAAGCATAGGTTTCGTTCCGGGCGAGATACGACTATTGGCCCATGTTTTTCAACACGGAGGTACTACAGCGCTAGGTTGCAGGACGAGGAACGTCGCAAGTGGTTATTGTCACGAGAGTTAGGAAGTGAGGTTGTCAGTTCTCAGTTATCAGGCCCGGCTTTGCGGCTGATCTCGAAGGCCGCCAACGAAGAAATGAAGCAACGAACGCGCTGCACTCTCCGTGCTAAAGATCGAAGCAAGAACTGACAATTGAAAACTGACCACTGAGAACTCCTGCACCAAGCCACTTCAACTTAGCGCTGTAGTATTAGGTTGTTAGGGGATACAAGGACAAGCTCGAATCTCGATTCCCTAACCCCAAATCCCAAATCGCACGAACTCCATGACACGCACCACGCCAAACCGATTCGTTCGTTTAGTTCGCCTTGCGCGGTCGCGTGGGCTGGGCCGTGCGGTGTTTCGCGTGGCCGACCGCGTGGTCAATGCGAACTGGTGGCGGCGGTGGTGGCGCCTCGGCGTTGTCGAGATCTATCACGCGCCGCTGGGCGATCTGCGACGCAGCCGGGTGCCGAGAATCTTCAACGTAAGAATGACCACCCAAGACGACCTGCCGGCTCTGGAGGACTACTTCGGCGATCCGCAGCGGGTACGCGACCGTTTTCGCCGTGGCGACGCGTGCGCCGTCTGCTTCTGCGGCAACCGGATCGGCGCGGCCGTCTGGTTCACCGTCGGGATGAACGACTATCACGAAGACTGGGAAACGCTCCGCTGCACCGTGCGATTTCCGGTTGGAGTCGCTTGGACGTTCGACGGCAAGGGCACAAAACTCGGCGCATGGGGTGCCCTGATGGCTCGGCTGCCCGAGTTTCTCGAACGGCTCGCCGTCGAGGACGTTTACACCGTCATCGACTACGACAACATCGAGTCGATCAATTGCCAACTCTCGCTCGGTTACCGCCGCATCGGCCTGTTGGTCCACCTCCGGTTCCTCGCCGCCGTGCTAAACTTCGGCAAGCTCGCGACGGGTAGGTGGCACCGGTCGCCCGGGCAGGTCGGCCACCTTCTGTTCGACCGAAACCGCCCCAGTGGCCGTGTTACCGTGGCTGCGGCGCGCGAGAATCTTGACGGCGAGAGTATCGATCGGCCCGACCTTGACAAAATGCCCTCGCTCGAAGAATCGACTCAACAACCCGACCAATACTCGCGAGCGTGAACCATGGTGCCATCGACCAACCCGACACTCGGCAATCCCCAACAGCTTCTCCCGGACCACGCGCCGCAGAAACTCGTCGAGCGGCTCTTCACCCGGATCAGCGAAGTCTCGACGCTGCCGCAACTGGCCACGAAGATCGTTGCGCTGGTCGACGACCCGACGACCGGTGCCGAGGACGTGCTCGTGGCAGTGCGTGCCGACCCGGCCCTGGCGATGCGGCTGATGCGCACGGTCAATTCCTCCTACTACGGCCTGGAACAGCAGATCGGCGACCTGCGGCAGGCGATCACGCTGTTGGGATTCAAGGAGGTCCGCAACCTCGCCCTGACCAGCTACGTGTCTGCCCTGTTCCGCGAGCCGAAAGGCTACGGTCCCTATTCGCGGCGCGGGCTGTGGGAGCATCTCGTCTCTGCCGGGATGGTCGCCCGAGAGGTTGCCCGGACGTGCGGCCGCGTGCCGCCCGAGGAGGCCTACCTCGCCGGCCTGTTGCACGACGTCGGCCATCTGCTGATCGACCAATACGTCCACCATCGCTTCCGCGGGATTATCGACTCACTCCGCGAGGAGACGCTCATCTGTAGTCTTGAACGCGAGCGGCTCGGCTTCGACCATGCGATGCTCGGCGAGTTTGTCTCCACCCGTTGGGACCTGCCGCCCCACCTGACGGCCGCCGTCGGGCATCACCACGAACCCGACCTCTACACGGGCGACCATCACGACATGGTCCTGATCGTTGCGGTAGCCAACTTCTTTTGCCACCTGAAGAAACTGCCGTCGCTCGGCGTCGCCCACGATCCCATCCTCTCATCGCAATACTTCGTCGACCTGGAAATGGACAAGTCGCAAGTCGGTTCGCTGCTAGAGCGGCTCGACGATCTGCTCCACGCCGCCGGTGAACTGGCGCTGGTGGGTGTGCGGTAGCATGTGCAATGGCCCAGCCGCGGGGGAGCTGCCTGTGACCGGGAGGTTTCTTGCCCCTGATTCCATACAGGCGGGACGCCTGTGCCACCAACTAGCTTACCTAATTTACCATTCTGGGGGTTTGATCTCGCTGACGGGCCGGTTTCCTCTTGCTCGGCAGGGGGGGGAGCCCTACAATCCTAGTCTTACAGGGGACTATTCCGCTGACCAAAACTACGAGGCACCGATGGCCAGAAAGGTGATCATCGACTGCGACCCGGGACTCGACGACGCCATGGCGTTATGCATGGCGCTGTTCGACCCGCGATTGGATGTGCTTGCAGTCACTGCCGTGGGCGGAAACTGTTCGCCCGCCCAGGCGACCCGAAACGTTCAGGCCATTATCGAGCAACTCGATCCGCCTCGCTGGCCTCGGCTCGGTACGGCCAGTGCGCCGGACGACGGTTTGCCGGTCGACGGGCGGTACCTGCACGGCTCCGACGGGCTGGGCGATTCCGATTTCGAGGTGGCCGAGCTACACCACCCGCACCCTTCAGAGAAACTCATCTGCGATGAGATCCGGGCTCAGCCCGAGGGCGTGGTTACGATCCTGGCCTTGGGGCCGTTGACGAACGTTGCTCGGGCGTTCGCGCGCGATCCGGAGTTGCCCTCGCTGGTCGGGCAGGTCGTGATGATGGGCGGGGCGGTGGCCGGGCCCGGGAACATTACGCCGACGGCTGAGTTCAACATGTATTGCGATCCCAACGCCGCCCAGGCCATCTTCCGCAGCCATTCGACCAAGACGCTCGTCCCGCTCGACGTGACCAACCGGGTCGTGCTCAGCTACGATCTGTTCAACCGATTGCCCGACGAGTTGAGCAAGGTGGGCCGCTTCCTGAGAAAGATCCTCCCGCCGGCCTTCCGCGGCTATCGGCAGCAGTTCGGCCTCGAAGGGATTCACGTTCACGACGCGGTGGCCCTGGTGGCCGTGACGCAACCCGAGTTGTTCACGACCGAAGAGATGGCAGGCGACGTCGAGGTTACCGGCGAGTTAACCACCGGAGCCACCGTCTTCGATCGCCGCGGCGTGCCGGCCTGGCGTAACAACATGGACGTGGCCGTCGACATGCGCACCGACGCCGTCATCGAGACGATCATCCAGGGGCTCAACGACGCCGCCCGCCGCGAGGGGTAACGGAATCTCGTGCGCGATCGGCCATCTGCGTTTAGCGGGCGGGCTTGCCCGCCGTTGCGTATGCATGCCGATGCCTGACACTGCGGAAACGGCGGGCAAGCCCGCCCGCTAAACGGGTTCCACTCCCCCGTAATCCCTGACTACCCCAAGGAGCCACCCCCATGCCACGCCCGCACACCGTTCGACTTGCCCTGCTGCTGGCCGCGGCAATCGTGCTTGCAGTCAGAGTCGAAACGGCTAGTGCCGCCGACATCGAGAAACCGAACGTCTTGTTCATCGCCGTTGACGACCTGAACGATTGGACCAGCTTTCTCGGTGGATACCCGGGTGTGAAAACGCCGAACCTCGACCGGCTGGCGCGACGCGGCACGTTCTTCACCAGGGCCTATTGCTCGGCCCCGGCCTGCAACCCGTCCCGGGCAAGCCTGCTCTGCGGCGTCCGGCCGTCGACCTCGGGCGTGTACCACAACCCCAACCCGTGGCGGGCACAGATGCCCGACGCGGTCACGCTGCCGCAGCATTTCACGGCCCACGGCTACAAGGTCCACGGCGCCGGAAAGATCTTCCATGGCGGGTTCCGCGATCCGCAGTCGTGGCAGGTCTATTTTGCCCGGCCGACCGGCCAGACACCCAAGGTCCTCCCGGCCAACGGCATCCCCAAGACGGCCCACTTCGACTGGGGACCGATCGAAGGCGGCGACGAGGCCATGGGCGACACGCAGGTGACCGACTTCGGCGTGAAGTTCCTTGCGGCGAAGCACGACAAGCCGTTCTTCCTGGCCGTCGGAATCTTCCGACCGCACCTGCCCTGGTACGCGCCGCAGAAGTATTTCGACGAGTATCCGCTGGCGGAAATCAACTTGCCGAAAGTGAAGCAAGACGATCTGGCCGACGTGCCGCCGATCGGACGCAAAATGGCCCGGCCCGAGGGCGACCATGCCAAGGTGCTCAAGCACAAGCAGTGGGAAAAGGCTGTGCAAGGCTACCTGGCGTCGATCACCTACACCGACGGACAGATCGGCCGGTTGCTCGACGCGTTGGACAAGCGTGACGACGCCGACCGGACGATCGTCGTCCTTTGGGGCGACCACGGCTGGCACCTCGGCGAGAAACACCATTGGCGGAAGTTCACGCTCTGGGAAGAGGCCGGCCGCGTGCCGATGATCTTCGTCGCCCCGGGCGTAACGAAGCCGAATACCCGATGCGAGCGAACCGTCAGCCTGTTGGACATCTACCCCACCTTGGCCGATCTGGCCGGGCTACCGGTCGGCGAACACCTTGAAGGCAAGAGCTTGCGCCCATTGCTGGCCGACCCGGCCACCGAGTGGGACCGCCCCGT
The DNA here is from genome assembly GCA_013202865.1 of Candidatus Nealsoniibacteriota bacterium. Classification (GTDB taxonomy): domain Bacteria; phylum Planctomycetota; class Planctomycetia; order Pirellulales; family Thermoguttaceae; genus JABMRB01. The sequence goes on from JABMRB010000190.1 coordinate 6,610, forward strand.
GGTGACCACCCACGGACGCAACAACCACTCGGTTCGCAGCGAGCGATGGCGATACATCCGCTACAGCGACGGCACGGAAGAACTCTACGACCATCAGAACGATCCGATGGAATGGACCAATCTGGCCGACGACCCCAAGGCCGCCGCCGTCAAGGAACGTCTGGCCGAGTGGTTGCCCAAGGTCAACGTCGAAGAGGGTCCGCGCGGATCGAAGAAGACCCGTTAACCTCCCTGCCGCTTGCGGCTTAGCATGGAACAGTGCCCCATGTCTCATCGCATCGCTTTCCCGGTCCTGGCGGCCGTCACGTGTTTTCCTCTCTTAGCCCTCGCGGCCGAATCGCAACTACCCGACGCCAAACCGGTGCAGGATGTGCAAGTCCTGCCGCTGCCTTACGACCAATCGTCGTTCGAGCACGACGCCCGGGAACTGACCCGCTATCACTACGGCCCGGCCTTGAAACGGCCCTTCTGGTACCCGCTGATCGGCCCCCCCAGGCAAATCGGAGCCGGGCGGTCGTTGACGCGGATGGGGCACCCCCGCGATCCGCACACACATAGCCATCACAACTCGGTCTGGATTTCCCATCACGACGTGGCCGGCGTCGACTTCTGGAGCGACCGCCCCGGCACCGGGCGTATCGTGCATCAATACGTGAAACAGTACGAAGACGGCGACAAAGCGGCCTGGATGCTCAGCCTCAACGCCTGGCAGGATGGCAACGGCAAGACCCTGATGAACGAATGGCGCCGCACGCAGGTCGAGCCGGGCGACAAGGGCAACTGGTTGATGCTGATCGACCTGCAACTGGAGGCCCCCGCCACGGGCCCGGTCACCATCGGCCAGAACCCGTTCGGCCTGATCGGCGTGCGGATGGCCAAGACGATCGGCGTGCATGACGGCGGCGGGCGGATCCTCAACTCGCAAGGCCAATTGAACGAAGGCGAAGTCTTCCGCAAGCCGGCGCGCTGGGTCGACTATAGCGGACCGGTCACGAAAGAAGACACCGGCGGTATCACGTTGATGGACCACCCGGCCAACCCGGGCCACCCCACGCCGTTTCACGTCCGCGGCGACGGCTGGATGGGCGCCTGCCTGACGCTCAACCGCCCGCTGACGATCGAGCCGGGCAAGCCGCTACGATTGCGCTACGCCCTCTGGATCCATGCCGGCGTGCCAAAAGTCCCCGAGATCGACGCCCGCTGGAAGGATTTTGCCGCGCGGGGGTTGCCCCAGCCACCCGCGACTACTGTAGTTTCACTTGTCCCTTCTCCAACCCGTCCCCCGTCGCCGTGATCCGAATCGGACCGGACTTGCCCGCGATCGCTCGCAGGATCAACATCGCCTTGCCGTGGAACAATGGGTGGCGATCGTCGGTGAAGGAATCGAACCCCAACGGATTGCCGTTGCCGATGCCGGCGATCCGGGCAGGACCTTTCACCTGGAATCCGATCATATTGTCGGCCAACGGGCAAGGTACACCGTCGGCGTCGAGCACCTCGACCAGCACGTAGTACAGCTCGTCACCGGAGACGCTCAGTGCGGGCTTCTCGGGCGTCAAACGCACGCGGGCCGGCTGCCCGGACGTTCGTACCACCGCCTCGCCGATCTTCTGGCCATCTCGATACGCCACGGCCTTCAGCTCACCCGGCCGATAGACCACGTCCTCCCAACGAAGCCGATAACGGTCGATCACTCGATAGTACGGAGGCAATCCGCCGTCGATCACCTGCGACTCGGCGTAGACCGCAAACTGAGAGAAGCTTGCGAAAGCGTTGCCTTGGAGCTTGGTGACCGTGACGCGAACGTAACGGCCACGGGCGTCACACTCGTGCAACGAGATCTTGCCGGTGCCCGTTCCTGCAAACTCCTTCCGCTCGGCGACCGTGCGCCAATCCTTGCCGTCGTCGGAGACTTGGATCCGATACTGGTACTGGTCGGTGGGCCGTTCCCATTGGATGGTGCAGTTGCGGATCGTCTGGACCTCACCCAGATCGACCTGCCACCACTGATCGGCGTCGTCGTCGGAGGCGCACCATCGGCTGCGGTGATTGCCGTCGTTGCCATGGCCCGCCGGATGGTTGCGGTCCGACTCTTCGCTGCTGGCGGTGGCCGGCCGCCCCAGCGCCAGGTCTTGCGGCAAGGCGTTGCTTGTATCTTTCGACCGACGCCCGAGCGATTTGCCGTTGAGGAACAACTCACCCGAATCACCGTTCGTGTAGACGTAGACCGGCACGTTCTTCCCCACCCGCTCGGGCCAGTTCCAGTGCGGCAGAATGTGAACGGTCGTCGCAGCCGGGTTCCAGTGGCTTCGGTAGATGAAGTAACGGTCCTTGGGCATGCCGCACAGATCGACAATGCCGAAGTAGCTGCTGCGGGCCTGCTGCGTGAACGGCGTCGGCTCGCCCAGGTAGTCGAACCCGGTCCAGACAAACTCGCCGGCGACGTAGCGGTCGATCTCCATCAGCCGAAAGTCGACGTCCGGGATATCGCGTGGCCCGGAGGCCGAGTTCAGATCGTACGAATCGACCTGCAACTCGGGGTTGTTGTAGTCGGTCTTCTCGGTCGGATGCGGCAGCTTATAGAACCCCCGCGTGCTCAACGCCGAGGCCGACTCGCTGTAGATGATCGGCTTGTCGGGATATCGCTCGCGGGCGGCGAGATACTTCCGCCCGTAGTTCCAGCTTGTCACGTCCAACGGATCGAGCACGTGCGTATCCTCGCGAACCGCGCCGGGGACCAGGCACCCGAACGTCACCGGCCGGGTCGGGTCGTGCTGCTTGAACTGCTTCACCATGAAGGCCACTTTCTCCACGGCGTCGCCGTCGCCGTTGGCCTCGATGTTCCAGATCTCGTTGCCGATCGACCAGACGATCACGCTCGGGTGGTTGCGGTCGCGGCGGACGAAGTTGCCGATCTGGCGTGCCATGTGCGGCTCGAACTTGGCCCGGTCGAGCAGGTCGGCCGTGCCGTCCCACTTGTCGAAACACTCGTTGAAGACGAGCATCCCCATCCGGTCGCACAACTCCAATAGCTTCGGCGCGGGCGCGTTATGGCTCGTACGGATCGCGTTGGCACCCATGTCCTTCATGATCCGCAGTTGCCGCTCCATTGCCCGGGGAAAGAAGGCCGCACCGAGCGGGCCGTGGCCATGGTGCAGATCGACGCCGTTAAGTTGCACCCGCCGGCCGTTGAGATGGAACCCGTCGTCGGCCGTGAAGCGGGCGTCGCGGATGCCGAAGGGCGTCGTTTGGGCGTCGCAGGTGTCGCCGTCGCGGATGACCAGCACATGGGCCGCGTATCGCTGCGGCGTGCGAACGTCCCAGCGCTGCGGATTGGCGACGTCCAGCGACAGGTCGAACTCCTGCGACCCGCCGGCCGGTACCTGATGCTCGCGTTGTCCGGACGCCACCACCTTGCCGTCGGGAGCAGCCAGTCGCGTTGCAACAACGACCGTTGCGACCGTGTCGAGATAGTTTTCCACGGTCGACCGCACTCGAACCGTGGCTTTTTCGTTTGTAAGCTGCGGTGTGGTGACGAACGTTCCCCAATGGGCCACGTGTACCGGCTCGCAGACGGTCATCGTCACCTTGCGATAGATCCCCGCCCCGGGATACCACCGGCTGCCGTGCTTGGTCGTGTCGGCACGCACGGCGACGACGTTCTTCTCGCCGAACTTGACGTGCTTCGTGGCGTCGACGCGGAACGACATGTATCCGTAGTCCCATTGCCCGGCAAGCTGCCCGTTGACGTAGACCTGCGGAAAGGCCATCACACCGTCGAAGTCGAGATAGACCCGTTTGCCGCGGTCGCTCGCGTCGAGTGTGAACGTCTTTCGATACCAACCGGTGCCTCGCCACGGCAGCTTGGCGGTCCGCCCGGTGGTCTTCAGATTGAAAGGCCCGGCGATAGCCCAATCGTGTGGCAGGCGGACCGCCGCCCAAGTGCCGTCGTCGAACTGGGGCTTGGCGGCCTCCGGCTCATCGCCCAAGGCAAAACGCCAATCGGCGTTGAAATCCACGGTAGTCCGCGCCGTCGCGGTACGGACAAGACTAAGAAAGACGAGCGCAACGGCAAGCAGTAGAAATGTTCTCTTCATCACAAGGTGTTCTCCGAAATCTAAGGATTCGTCAGGAATCACTTCCCGATGTGGCTATGAGCAGTGAGCAGTGAGCAGTGAGCAGTGAGAAAGCCCATTACTCATAGCTCAAAGCTCAAAGCTCATAGCTCATAGCTCATAGCTCAAAGCTCAAATCATAGCCGAAACCGCACCGCCTGCCAAACGGGGGCTTGAAATGGAGCCACTTGCCGGTACGATGGGGGTGACCTGCCCATATATCTACAGCAACGGAGCACGTACCATGCGAATTCACTCGATCCGGTGGATAGCGTCAATCGGCCTGCTTATCCTCGGGCTGCTGCATAGCGAATCTGCGACGGCGCGTGTCGGCGCCCAGCGCGAACCCTTTGCCATGCACCTGACCGCGCCGATCAAGACCTGGGACGAGGCCGTGCCGTTGGGTAACGGGCTGACCGGCGGGCTGCTCTGGGGCGAAGGCAACACGATCAACCTCTCGCTGGACCGCGGTGACCTTTGGGACGAACGCCTGCCGGAGATCTATCTCAAAGACGACTGGAACTACGCCACCATGAAACGGCTGGTCGGCGAGCGAAACCAGGCGGAAATGGTCCGCCGCTTCGACGCGCCCTACAACCAGATCGCCTACCCGACAAAACTGCCCGGCGGCCGGCTCGTGCTCACGCTCGACGCTTCGCAGCAAGCCCGACGGTTCTCGCTCGATATGCGCCGCGCGCTCGGCAGCGTTGATCTCACGGCCGGCAAGCTGGAGACTTTCTTCAGTGCCGTCGAACCGGTCGCCATGCTCCGCGTGGTCGGGCCGGCGCCAAGCTATCGGTTCCTTCGCCCGAAAGGTCTCGACCGGCTTGGATACGCGCCGGCCGAGTTCGGCAGCGAAGGCGACACGACCTGGATGGTCCAGCAGACGATCGAGGGACTCAAGTACGCGGTGGTCGTATCCGCCAAACCCTCCGACGGTCAAACGCAACTCGCCGTGGCCGTCACCAGCACCAACGACGCTGCCGACCCACTGGCTCTCGGCCGGCAACGGGTGGCGGCGGCGCTGGTCTCCGGATTCGATAAGATGCAAAAGCCGCACCTGCAATGGTGGCGCGATTTCTGGGATACATCCGACGTCACAATCCCCCATCCGGACATTCAACATCATTACAACCTGGTGAAGTACTTCTACGGCGCCGCCTCGCGGCCCGGCGCACCGCCCATCCCGCTGCAAGGCGTCTGGACCCGCGACGACGGCGGCCTGCCACCGTGGAAAGGCGACTTCCACCACGACCTGAACACGCAGATGACCTACCTCGCCTATCCAACGGCCGGGCTGTTCGACGCCGGAAGGACCTTCATCGACTACAACTGGAACCTGCTGCCGCAGTACCGCAAGTTCGCCAAGGAGTTCTACGACGTCGAAGGGGCCGTGGTACCCGGCGTGGCCACCTTGTCGGGTAAACCGACCGCCGGCTGGGCTCAATACGCCTTGTCGCCGACCAACGGGCTGTGGGTCGGGCAGTCGTTCGACCTGCACTGGCGATACACGGCCGACAAAGAATTCCTCCGGCAACGGGCCTATCCGTGGCTCAGCGAGGTCACCACGGCCGTTGTCAACCTGATGCAGCAGCGCATCGAGGCTCGGCGAGCAGGGGCCGACGCCAAGCTCTACCTGCCGCTGTCGTCCTCGCCGGAAATCTACAACAACTCGATGCGTGCCTGGCTGCCGCCGAACTCAAACTACGATCTGGCACTGATCGACTGGGCGCTGGGAACCCTGGCCGAAATGGCCGATGTGCTCGATAAGGCTGATAAAGCCAAACGATGGCGCGAACTCCGCAGCCGTTTGCCCAAACCGATGATCGACCGCAACAACGTACTCGGCTTTGCCAAGGACCTACCGCTGGATCAGTCGCATCGGCACCACTCGCAGACGATGTTCATCCATCCGTTGGGCACGTTGCATGTCGAGGGCTCCGAGCGCGACCGGGCCGTCATTCGTGCTACGTTCGACCGGATGCACGAACTGGGAACGCAGGCGTGGTGCGGCTACAGCTTCTCGTGGTTCGCCTGTATCGCAGGGCGGGTCGGCCGGCCCGAAAAGGCCTTGGATTATCTCGTCGATTACGAGCGGGCGTTCATCCTCCGCAACGGATTCCATGCCAACGGCGACCAGATCGGTGCCGGTCTGGCCGCCGCCCGATACCGCCCGTTCACGCTCGAAGGCAACTTTCTCGCGATGGAGGCCGTCCACGAGATGCTCCTGCAAAGTTGGGGCGGCACCATACGCGTCTTCCCTGCAACGAGCGAGCGTTGGCCGGACGTGACGTTCGAGCGGCTACGGGCACAAGGCGGGTTCAAGGTGTCGGCGTCGCGGCGTCAAGGCCGAACGGAGCACGTCCGCATTGAGGCCGTCGAGGCTCGGCGAGCAGGGGCCGACGACGCCACGCTCCGGCTGCGCGATCCGTTCGCCCCGCGGTCTGCGAAGTGGAATCTCGAAGGCGTTACCCGCAATGGCAACGATTACATCATCCCGCTCGGGCAAGGCCAGATCCTCGAAGGCACAGCAGCCGGCGAGTAACCGATGTCGTAGCCGGATTCGCAAGAATTCGGTCTTTCGTATTACAACTGAAGTCTTGCGACTCCAGCTACGGGCAAATCACTTCCGGCCGGTCGCTCGACAAAGCAGCAAGCCCACGAGCCAGCTGATAGCCGACCCGTGGGCTGCTACGTTCGAGGAAGGAAACGACGATTCTATCCGGCTGCCGCAACGGCGGCCGCCAGTGTCTCGCTCTCTTCGGCGAGGATCTTCTCGATGTTCAGCAGGATCAGTAGTTGGTCCTCCAGCTTCACCAGACCGTCGAGGTACTGGTTGCTCAAACCGGCGACGGTCGCCGGGGGCGGGGCAATGTGCTCGTTGGACACGCGGAGCACTTCGCTGACCCCGTCGACCACGATGCCGACCGTCTTGCCGGCGACGTTTAGCACCATGATTCGGCTCTCGTCGGTCAACTCGGCGTCGGGCAGGTCGAAACGCGCCCGCAGATCGATCACCGGAATGACCGTGCTGCGGAGATTGATCAATCCCTTGACGTAGTGCGGCGTTTGCGGGATTCGTGTTATCTCGCCGATCAAAATGATCTCGCGAATCTTGGTGATCTCGATACCGTAGGTCTCGTCCGCCAGCCGAAAGCTGACCAATTGCAGCGACCCGGTGGTCTCCGCAAGTCCGCTCTCGGTGAAGGAGGTTTCCATCGTGGCTGTCGACATGAAACGTCTCCGCTGATTTGGGTTCTCGGTCGTTGCTCCGCCCCGGCCGCCGGGACGGCAGCGATGCTGCCGTCCCACTCCCCAACGGCCGGCCGGAAGGTGCGGTACCACGAGCACCGCACCTTCGTACTCATCAATCTACACGCTGGCAGTTTCCGTCTGCGACGCGAAACTGCTCTTGTCGGTCTTGAAGCGGGAAACCAGGTCTCGCAGACCGGTGGCCTGGGCACCGAGTTCTTCGCTGCTGGAAGCCATCTCTTCGCTTCCGGCGGCCGACTGCTCGGTCACCTGGGCAATCCCTTGGATGGCCTCGGAGACCTGCTGGGCGTTGGTCGCCTGCTCGATGGTGGCCGTGGCGATCTGGC
>JABMRB010000191.1 GCA_013202865.1 Candidatus Nealsoniibacteriota bacterium
CAGGTACCGGAGAAAGACCAGAAGGTCATGCCCAAGGTAGCCGAGGCGACCCAGGGCGAAAACTGCCTCCTCGGGGCAGCCGCCGAAACAGACTACCGCACGCTGACCGCTACGGCCCAGGCGTACGGCCATAAGCTGATTGCCTTGGCCCCGTGCGACATCAACAAAACCAAGCAAGTAAACATCCTCATTACTGACATGGGCTATCCCCTGGAAAATATTGTCGTCTACCCGACCACGGCGGCGCTCGGGTACGGCATGGAGTACATCTACTCCATACTGGAGCGAGGGAGGTTGGCCGCGCTATCGGGTGACCGACTCCTGGCACAGCCGGTCATCTTAGATGCCGGCTACGAGGCGTGGAGGGCGAAGGAGGCGAAGGCGGGCGACGAGTTCGCCGACGCATGGGGACCGGCGCGAGAGCGCGGTCCGGCCTGGGAAGCGGTCACCGCGACCACTCTCCTGCAGGGCGGCGCCGACCTTCTGGTGATGTGCCATCCGAAAGCGGTGGAAGCCGTCCGCAACGCGATTGGCCAACTGGTCGGTGCGAAAGCCACGTTCCCGATCCAGGACACCGATCTCCCTTTACTGCAAACGACGCTTTCCCAAGGAGCCGCACGATGAAGACCACCAGTAGTCTCGTCAGCGAGCACCGCCTTATCGAGCAGGTGCTCAACTGCCTTGAACGGATGGTGGAGCGCTGTGCGTCGCAACGCAGGTTGGAAAGCACGCCCGCACGCGATGCAATCGTTTTCTTTCGCGGGTTTACCGAGCGTTGCCACTACACCAAAGAGGAAACCGAGTTGCTCCCGACGATGCGGGCTATGGGCGTCTCGCCGGAGCGGTGCCTGGGCTGTTCCATGCTTCAGCGACGCGAAGAGGGCCGTTCGCATGTGGATGCGATGGAGACCGTGATCGAACCTGCCTCGGGCGGTGACTCGACAGCGTTGAAGGAGTTCACGGAGCACGCGCGAGCGTACATCGAGTTGCTTCTGGAATACATCGCCAGACAAGAGGACTGCCTGTTTCCGATGATCGCGCAAGCCCTGCCCGAGGCGGATAAAACCCGACTGGGGACAGCGTTGCAGACAGCCAGCGGCGATGCTCAGGACGAGCGTGCCTACAATACCTACATTGACCTCGCCAACCGTCTAGCGGGCCACTTTGACGTGCCGCGGGCGGTGATCGCTGGTTCGCCTAGTAATCGGAGCGTGAAGGAGAACTGATAATGAAGCCAACTGACCGGTGGCCAATCCAGTATGTCCCATGCTTGCTGATTCAAGATCCATAGGTTTGCAGGGTCTCGCTAACCATGAGAACTGTTATTCCAATTGCCGACGGCAGGATTTCCCCCGTCTTCGATGTCGCCAGGCGTTTGCTGCTGGTGGATAGCGAGAACGAACGTGAAGTCCGTCGAACTGAGGAGGTTCTGGAGGAACCGGAACTGGCTGCCCGAGCCCGGCGCGTTGCCGAACTTGGTGCAGACGTGCTGATTTGTGGAGCGATCTCCCGGCCACTTGAAGCCATGCTACTTTCAGCGGGAGTGGAAGTCATACCGCAGACCTGTGGCCCAGTGGAAGACGTGATCAGGGCGTTCGTATCAGGGCAGTTGACAGAGCAGGCTTTCGTCATCCCGGGGTGCTGTGGACATCGTCGGCGGTTTCGCGACGGCTGTTATCACGGCCCCCCGCGGGTTGAGATGGAAGGGGATGTGCCGTGAAGGTGGCTGTAGCATCACAAGGTCCGGACTTGAATAGCCAGGTGGCTCCACGCTTCGGACGCGCACGGTGTTTTCTCATTGTGGACACCACATCGGGTGCGTTCACCGTACGTGACAACTCCGGACATCCGGGCACGGCTCACACGGCGGGGATGCAGGCTGCCGGGGCCATCATTAGTTTGGGTGTGGGCGCGGTGATCACCGGGAGCATAGGCCCCAAGGCATTCGCTACGTTCCAAGCCGGCAATGTCGAGGTTCATACAGTATCATCTTCGGGAACTGTGGAGAACGCTATTGAGAAGCTGAAGGCGAGCCAACTTCGACCTGCCCAAAAGGCCAACATGCAAGAACACTGGATGTAGAAATCGAGGGCTGCCCCGCCATCAGCAGGCTTACCCAAAACGCGAGACAGCAAGCTACAGCAAGAGAACTGGAGGAGACTTGCCATGAAAGTCGTCGTCACTGCTACCGAACCCTCGCTGGATGCCCCTGTGGATCCGCGATTCGGCCGTTGTCCCTACTTTCTGATTGTGGAAACGGACGACTTGGCCTGCGAGGCCGTGGAAAACCCCAATGTCACGTTGGGTGGAGGCGCCGGCATTCAATCGGCGCAATTCATGAATGAGAAAGGCGTGAAATTCGTGCTGACAGGCAACTGCGGTCCAAACGCCTATCGGACCCTTTTGGCTGCCGGGGTTCAGGTAATCGTCGGCTGCTCTGGCGTGGCACGGGATGTCGTTGAGAAGTTCAAGGCTGGGCAACTCAAGGCAGCCGACGAACCCAACGTGGCAGGTCATTTCGGCACGGGTAGCCCCAACGTGGTTAGCCAGACAGCGCCATCGCAGCAGATCCCGGTGACAGACACCGGCCAGCAACCTCCAATGACCGGCATGGGAATGGGCCGCGGCCGTGGTGGGCGTGGCGGTAGGGGCGGAGGGGGAGGTCGCGGTGGCGGTCGAGGAGGTGGGATGGGAAGGGGCATGAGCGGTGGCGGTATGGACGCCGGTACTTGGCCCCCCGCGCCAATACCCCAATCGGCCCTTCAGCCACCCCAAAGCACAAACAAACAAGGCGAACTCAGCCTACTGAAGCAGCAAGCGGAGGGCATGGGCGAGCAGATGCGGGAAATCCAGGAGCGAATTCGTCAGTTGGAAGAGGAAGAAGGGGCTTGAGGCGATGATTGCCGGTTGTGCTGCCGCCTCCATTTCTAAAACGAGCAAGGAGAACGCCGTGCCGATCGTAGGCCACTGATTGAAGAAAGCCAGGGCTCTATATTTCAAGTAACCAAGCTGAAGAAAACACCACGTATTCCGGGCCTTTGAATCGGCCCTTTCCCAACAGGAGGAGTATTGATGTCGTCAACCGAAAAGGATTCCAAGATCGCTCTTGTCATCGCGATCCCGGTCGTGGGAGGCCGGCTGTGCATGCACTTCGGACACTGCGAGCAGTTCGTCTTGCTCGACGTGGATACCGCGGGCAAGGAGATTCTGAACTCCCGAAACATTGATCCGCCGCCTCACGAGCCGGGCCTGCTTCCGCGATGGCTGCACGATCAAGGCGTGAACCTGGTCATTGCCGGCGGCATGGGCGGGCGCGCCCAAGGCATCTTTGCGGACAGTGGAATTGAGGTCATTGTCGGGGCACCCGCCGAACCGCCCGAGAGCATCGTCCGGAGTTACCTCGACGGCAAGTTGCAGCCGGGTGAAAACATTTGTGACCACTAAACCAGAAGGAGATGCGTGATGAAGATAGCCGTAACATCGCAAGGCCCGGATTTGAATAGCCAGATCGATCCTCGCTTTGGACGCGCCAGGACTTTCATTGTCTTGGACACCGATACGGACGAGTTCTCGGTGCATGACAATACGCAGAACGTCAACGCGGCGCAAGGGGCGGGAATCCAGGCCGGCCGAGCAGTTGCCGACCTTGGAGTCGAGGCGGTCCTTACCGGCAATGTGGGTCCCAAGGCCTTTGCCGCACTCCAGGCTGCCAATGTCAAGGTGTATCCGGCAGCCTCCGGGACCGTGAAAGAGGCGGTCGAGAAATTCAAGGCGGGGGCACTTCAGTCCGCCGACGGAGCCAATGTGGAAGGACACTGGATGTAGGGCGTACCGATGAAGACCTTATTCGACTGCATTCCGTGTTTCATCCGCCAGACGCTGGATTCTGCATGCTTGCCCTCGGCACGATTCTCGACGATTGCAGCGAGTTGTTTCGGGACCGTTTCGACAATTCCACTGACACGACGGAGAAGACACGCTCTCTGTTTTCTGTTTTTCTAATGCCAACGAGCTTTTGTGAAAGGAGATTCGTCATGCCACGTCGTGATGGAACGGGCCCGCAAG
>JABMRB010000192.1 GCA_013202865.1 Candidatus Nealsoniibacteriota bacterium
CAACCCGACGGCAACCGCGGCCGAAACCACTCGGTTGTTAACCGAAAGAGCCATTTTCAGGGAGCCACCTGTTGCAGCCACGATAATACGGTGAAGAGGCCGCGGAGGATAGCGGGAAGCGGGATTCGTCGCAAGGGCGATTTAGAGCTGTGTTTGCCACCCTTCTTCGGTATCCGGAAAGACGCTCTCGTGCTTGACACCCCGTCGCGGCTCGGCCATCCAGGGGGCGACCGCGTCGCGCCATTTCGCGTAGTGCGGCGTGTCTTTGTGCGCTGCCATACCGGCCTCGTCGCGGTAGACCTCGTAGAGAACGAAACGGTTCGGGTCGTCGATTTGCCGGATCACGTCGAAGCGGAGGTTCCCCGGTTCCTGGATCGTATTTCGGGCGTTTTCGACCGTCTCCCGAACGAAATCCTCCAGGTTTTCCGGCTTAACGTGAACGTAGACGCAAACGGCCAACATGCGATTTCTCCTTCGTTTCCAGGGACACACCGCGAAACCGGGATTGTACAGTGGGGAGTGGGGAGTGGGGAGTGGGGAGTGGCTTGGAAACGCTTCCCGACTGCGTTTGGGGGGGCAGAGCGACCATCATTCTTCATTCACACGGGAACCGCCCTTGACTCGAGTGCGGCCGCTTGGTATTGAAGCGGTCCTCCTCGTGCAACCTCCTCCCCCGAACCTCATCTCTCTTTTTCGACGGGTACATTTCGGTGAAATCCGCAACAGCCGCAATCTGCCTGCTAGCCGTGCTATCGGTGTCGACCGTTCCGGCGATGGGGCAATCCCGAATTCAGATTCCCACCGCAGGGCCGATGACCGAGCCGCTGCCCGGTTCGCTGCCCGGCTCTTCCAGCATCGGCCCGCATTCCCCGGTCACACTGGAAGGCGGAATCGGCCCGGCACCGCCGAACTGGGACCCCTACGGCACGGCCGGGGCCGGCCCGTCGCCCGTGCTGCAGCAGGACCCTTATCTGCCGTTCGACAACTACACCGACATGCGGCAGAAGCTGATCAAGGAGATCCGGTTCGAGTACCTGTGGATGCCGGGCAAGGGGGCGAAGGAGTTTGGCATTGACGACCTGGAACTGAGCACGACGGTCAGTTTCCCGTTCCTGTACAACCCGGATTCCCCGCTGCTGATCACGCCCGGCTTCGCGGTCAACTACTGGCGTGGGCCGGCCGGTGTGCCGCTGCCGCCGCGGGTCTACGACGCCTATCTCGACGCGGCCTGGAATCCGCAGATCGTCCCGGACCGGCTCAGCGCCGAGCTGAACTTTCGGATCGGGGTCTACAGCGACTTTGAACGGGTGACGAACGACAGCATCCGCTACATGGGGCAGGGCCTCTTCGTGCTGGCACTTTCGCCCAGTTACGAGATCAAGGCGGGCGTGATGTATCTCGACCGCAACCGCGTCAAGCTGCTGCCCTCCGGCGGCCTGATCTGGAAATCACCGAGCAAGACGGTCCGCCTCGATATCCTCTTCCCCAATCCCAAGCTCGCCTGGCGGCTCAGTTCCTGGGGAAACAACGAGTTGTGGGGCTATCTCTCCGGCGATTACGGCGGCGACGCCTGGACGATCACGCTGCCCGGTAATGCCGCCCAATCGCTCGACTACAACGACATCCGCGTCGCCGTAGGCGTGGAATTCAACCACATGAACGGTCTGCGGACCGGATTCTTCGAGGTCGGCGTGGCCTTTGAACGCGAACTCTACAAGCTTGCGGGCGATTCGTACGGACTGAACAGCGCCGTGTTCCTGCGGGGAGGTATCGCATTTTGAGTTGCTCCAAACGGAACTTATTGTGCAGCCTTCTCTGCCGGGTTGCGCCGGCGGCATTGGGCCTGCTGGCGGTGTTGATTGCCGCGGCGTTGCAGGCCCAGGTGACTCGTTTGCCGGCCGTCGCGCCGGCTGAAGAACTCTATCCGGGCCAACTCACGTCGTTTCCCGGCTCGGGGGCCGAGTTGTTGCAGGAGCCCGGCGGACTGGACCTGCCCGCGCAACCGGAGCTTCCACCCGGCGCACGGCCCGGCATGTTTCAGAAGCTGTTGTTCACCGGGAGTTGGCTGGGCGACGGCGGCGGGGCCGACGCGTTCGGCATCAGCGACCTGGAGACGAAGGTAATCCTTGCGTTGCCGATCCCCTCGCGCGACTATCCGTTGATCATCACGCCCGGTTTCGGCGTGCATTATCTCGACGGGCCAGCGGGCAGCGGTTTGCCGAAAGAGACCTACGACGCCTACGCCCAATTTCGTTGGATGCGGCGGCTCTCGCCCCAGTTGGGGATCGATCTGGCGATCACGCCGGGCGTGTTCAGCGATTTCAAGCAGGACAGCGACGACGCGTTGCGGCTAACCGGCCATGCGGCGGCAATGTGGACCTATACGGAGGATTTCAAGTGGGTGCTGGGGGCGGCCTACATCGACCGCTACTCGACCGACATCCTGCCGATCTTCGGGTTCATCTGGACGCCGCACGAGGACGTGAAGTTCGACCTGGTGTTTCCGCATCCGCGGATTTCCTGGGTGATCCGCCAACCGGTTCCATATTCCGATGACACGGCAACTTGGGGCTATATTGCGGGCGAGTTGGGCGGGGGGGTCTGGAGCGTGGAGCGTGCCGGTGCCGTGGCCGACGAAATCGACTACACGGACTACCGGCTCGTGTTTGGCCTTGAGGGCGGTTTCTGGGGTGGTGGAGGCATAAAGAGCCATATCGAGATCGGCTACGTCTTCGGCCGCAAGCTCCGCTACGCCAGCCGCTTCGCCAGGTACACACCCAACGACACAGTCATGCTCCGCGCCGGGTTGACCTTCTAGTAGGTCGGGGCTCGCCCCGACAAGCTCTTCTCTCGAACAGACCCCACGCAACGCAGTGCGTGGGCGTTCAGTCGCCTTTTTCCACTACCCACTCCCCACTGCCCACCGTATTCGCCACATCCTGCTTTGTCAGCCCTGCCCGTCGGGCCTGCTGCACGCCGAGCGGCATGAACGCCATGTCGCTGGGGCGATGGGCGTCGGTGGAGATGACCACGGGCACGCCGTGGGCCTTTGCGGCGGCACAGGCGACGTCGTCCAGGTCGAGGCGGACCGGGTGGGCGTTCAGTTCGAGCATCTTGCCGTGCTCGGCCGCCGCGCGGAAGACGGCCTCCAGGTCGATCTCGTAGGGATTGCGACGCCGCAACATCCGCCCGGTCGGATGCGCGATCGCGTCGACGTGCGGATTCTCCAATGCCCCGATTACCCGTCGCGTGATCTGCTCGCGCGACTGGTTCTGCCCGTAATGCACGCTGGCGACCACCCAGTCGGCCTCGGCCAGCACGTCGTCGTCCAGGTCGAGCTCACCCGATTCGAGAATATCGAGCTCGACCCCTTTGAGCACGGTAATGCCTTCGAGCTGTGGATTGAGCCGATCGATCTCGGCCCATTGAGCGCGGAGCCGCCTGGCGTCGAGCCCACCGGCCATGGCGACTCGCTTCGAGTGGTCGGTGATCGCGATATACTGCATACCCCGTTGCTTCGCGGCCTCGGCCATCTCCTCGATCGAGGCCGTGCCGTCGCTCCACGTGGTATGCATGTGCAGGTCGCCGCGGATGTCCTCCAACTCGATCAGCTTCGGCAGGTTGCCCTGCTCGGCCCAGTCGAATTCCTGCCGGGCCTCGCGCAGCTCGGGCGGAAAGCAGGGCAAATCCAGCGTGGCGTAGACCTCCTCTTCGGTCCGCCCGGCAATTTGATCCTCGCCGCGGAAAACGCCGTACTCGTTGATCTTCAGTC
>JABMRB010000193.1 GCA_013202865.1 Candidatus Nealsoniibacteriota bacterium
ATGAGCTATGAGTAATGGGCTTTCTCACTGCTCACTGCTCACTACTCACTACTCACTACTCATAGCCAAATCGGGAAGTAATCCCTGCACGACTTCTAGGAGGAAATACAGATATCCCCATGAACACGCATCGACAGAATTCCGACACCACCATCGCCCAAACCAAGCACGTCCGGTTCGTGGATCGTGACGGCTGGTCGTTCGTAGAGCGGATCGGCAACACGGGCATCGTCTGCATCGTGGCCAAGACCACCGACGGGCGTTTGGTCCTCGTGGAGCAATACCGGCCACCGGTCCAAAGGCCGGTGATCGAGCTTCCGGCCGGATTGGCGGGCGATCTCGACGACCAGGCCGACGAGACGTTGCAGCAGGCCGCCGAGCGCGAGTTGCTCGAAGAAACCGGCTATGCTGCGAGTACGTGGCGTCGGCTTGTCACCGTAGCGTCTTCCCCCGGGCTAACCGACGAGATCGTCACGTTCTTTCTGGCTGAGGACCTTCAGAGAAGGTCGGCCGGCGGTGGTGACGCGAGCGAAGATATCCGTGTGCATGAGATTCCCCTGGCCGAGATTGAGGATTGGCTATCTGCGATCAGCAGCGCGGGCTCGCTCATCGACGCGCGCGTGTACACGGGGCTCTATTTCTTGGGGAAGGTCTTGCATGGATAAGGGATGTGATCTGCTGCGGGGGAGATGCGGACACGACTGCCGCAATCGTTGGAGGAATTATCGGTTCGGGCGTGGGCAAGAAAGGGATTCCCAGCGAGTGGGTCGATGGGCTCTGGGAGTGGCCGCGGACCGTTGGGTGGATGCAACGTCTCGCCGGCCAAGTGTCCAGAACGCAGCTTGAAGGCACCACGGAAAGACCGTTACGGCTGCAGTTTCCGGGCGCAACCTGTTTCTACGAAAAGACTTAGCGGATGGGGAGGGATTTGAACCCCCGGTGCAGTTTCCCACACAGCAGTTTTCAAGACTGCCGCCTTAGACCACTCGGCCACCCATCCGGATTGATGAAAACCCTGTTATTATAGGGTTTCCAGCGTTCTTCGCTCTCTGGCTCCTCTCTCGCAAAATCCTCTTGACACCACCTGACACCGAAAGCGGAGGTGGCACCATGCCTAAGTCTACCACTCCCCGTAAGCGGCGGAAAGCCACAAAGAAGCGATCTGACTTCCCACTATGGATTCATCCTTCGGGACGCTGGTGCAAGAAGGTCCATCAGAAGAACCACTACTTCGGTAAGGTGGGCAACGACCCGGACGGTCAAGCCGCGCTTGAGCGGTGGCTTGACGAGAAAGACGACATTCTTGCCGGTCGAACGCCCCGACAGAGTAGCGACGAGCACCTACTTCGAGGGCCAGTGCGAGGGCAACCCGATGGCCCAACGCGGCTGTTCACGAGACAATCGTTCCGACTGCAAACAGGTTTGCATCGGGCTGGTTGTTTCCAAGTGCGGCATGCCACTGGGACACGAAGTCTTCCAGGGCAACCGTAACGACGTAAAGACGTGGCAGGAAATCGTCACCACGATGGAAGCCCGATATGGCAATAGATCAGCAGGTGAGATGCAAGTACCCCCCAGCCATGTTCGCTGAAACACCTCGCTGGAGGGGTGGCTGGAATTGCGGCGATCTCTTGCCGGGGTTGTCGTATATTTGCTTGTCGGGCCACGTTTTGGAACGACCTGGAAATCAATGTCGTGGGGCAGGTTTCCAACCTGCCGAGGCAGGATACAATCCTGCCCCACCGACAAGGGGGGACGCATCGGTCCCGATGGCTCCCACTGGGCATCCACCCGGCGGCCGGATAAACTGGCGAGTTTGCAGTCCTTCTCACAATGGAACAGAGGTACTCCAGATGAAGAACTCCTTGCTGGCTGCGCGGATTGTCGCCGGAGTCCGCGCCGTCGTTTTGTTGCTTTGCGTGACGCTACTGGCCGGGTGTGGTGGCCAGAGCCAATCGGAAACAAGTCAACCGTCCGGCCCCGGCGGTTCCCCGGCGAAACACCTGGATGCGGGCAGGGAAGCCTGGAACAACGGCAACAAACAGGCAGCCATCGCAGCCTTCACCAAGGCCATCGCCGTCGATCCCGAGTGCAAGAAGGCCTACCTCTCCCGGGCGATGCTTTACACCGAACAACAGCGGGACCATGACGCCTTCAACGATTTCTGGAAAGTCATCGAGTTGGATCCGCTGGACGCCTACGCCTACGACGAGCGAGCGAAGATATACCGCCGCGATGGCCAGGAAGCCAAGGCAAAGGCCGACGAGAAAACCGCCCTGGCCATCCGGGGCAAAGACTGGGGCGCGCTGCCGGACAAACTCAATCGGCACAGGAAGAAACGCTAGAAGCCCATGAACGTCATCCTCTTTGAAGACGACAAGGTACAGCAACTCTACCCGGCCACCATCGGTCGGTCGGCGTCGGAGGTGAGTTGCGGAAGCTACCGGCTGGTGGAACTTGCCGACCGGTTGGGCGACCCGGTCCGCGCGCTCGTCCGCCCGCACCTGCGGCAGACTTTGCAGGCCGACTTGCCGGAACTGGTCGCCGGACCGCTTCGCCCGGACGGCCCGGTGCTCGCGGTCAATGCGCGGCTGTTGCCCAGCGCCGGAGTGATCCAGCGACTGGCCGGCATGGCCCGGCAGGACCGTCCGGCCGTGTTCCGTTTCCACGACGACGTCGCGGCCGTGGTGTTGGGGCCGCAGCACGCGTTGCCGGGCGAAGACGAGATTGTCGGTCGCGACCCGGCCTCGTGGCTCGATCCGCTGGGGCTCGACGTGATCGACGCCGATTTGCCCTTGCTGCAATACCCGCACGATCTGATCCGCTATCATCCGGCCGCGTTGGCCGAGAACCTCGAAGACCGGCTCGCCCGCGGCCAGTACAAGGAGATCGCCGACGGCGTGTTTGCCGCATCGAGCGCCTCGCTGGGCCAATACGTAGTGACCGATACGAGCGAGGGCCCGATCGTGCTGGAGGCCGATGCCAGCGTCGGGCCGCACTGCTTTCTCAGCGGTCCGATCCACGTCGGCCCGCGGAGCCGGATCATCGAACACGCGGCGGTCAAGGACGCGGTCGCCTTGGGCCACACCTGCAAGATCGGCGGCGAGTTGGAGAATTCGATCGTCGAGCCGTACACCAACAAGCAGCACCACGGCTTCCTCGGGCACAGCTACCTGGGCAGTTGGGTCAACCTGGGGGCCGGCACCTGCAACAGCGACCTGAAGAACACCTACGGCCAGGTCGGCATGGAGTACGGCGGGCGGAGGGTCGCGACCGGCATGCAGTTCATCGGCTGCATCATCGGCGACTACGCCAAGACGGCGGTCAACACGAGCATCTTCACCGGCAAGACGATCGGGGCCTGCACGATGGTCTACGGGTTCGTAACCACGAACGTGGCAAGTTTCGTAAACTACGCCCGGCTGTTCGGCCAGGTAACCGAAGCCCCGGTCGACGTCATGATCGCCACACAAGCCCGCATGTTCGCCCGCCGCAACGTCCCGCAGCGCGACTGCGACGTACAACTCTTACGCGACATGTACGAGCTAACCCGCCACGAACGGCAGTTGGCGGTCGAGCCGTTGTCGCTCTAAGATTGTGGTGCTTGACGATTACCCGACGCACTGGTATAATTGAGCGAGTCTTCTAGATCTCTTGGGAGCCGATACCATGACCAGAGTCGTCCTTGACGAAGCCGTACAAGCGAAGCTTCGCGGCGTTGACGAGGTGGAGTTCGTGGACCGGTCAGGCCATAAGGTCGGGCATTTTCTCTCCGAGAAAGTCTACCACCGTTTGCTCTACGATTGGGCCAACGCCCAGATCAGCGACGAAGAGTTGGAGCGCCGTCGCCGACAGCCGGGCGGTCGCTCGTTGGAAGATATCTGGGCACGGCTGCAAGAGTCATGA
>JABMRB010000194.1 GCA_013202865.1 Candidatus Nealsoniibacteriota bacterium
CGCTGCTCCTCTTGTGACTGCGTCACCCCGACGTTTTTCCGACAATACGTATTGAAGTGGTAACGTCTGCTGCGGAAAAAACATCGCGGCCACCCGCCACCCGCGCGGGGGCAAGCCCCGCGGCTCGCTTTGTTGCTGCTACATCGCGAGCAGTTTGTCGATCGCGGCCTCGACCGAACCGGGCTGCGCGTCCGTTCGGTCTTCCGCGTCGGTCTGCTCGACGTCGTACAGCCAGGCCAACTCGCACGCCTCCTCGGCGGGGCTCTCCGCCACCGCGCTTGGGACGTCGATCAACTCTAGCGCCGACAGGAAGCCGGTCTGGTTGTTCCGGGCCAATAGCACGTCGGTCGCGTCGACGCGCCGGTCGCGGTTGAAGTCGTACGAGAAGTCGACCTCGGCCGGGTAGATCAGATCGCGGGGGTTGTTCCGGGTTAGCAGCAGATCGGTCGTCGTGACCCGGGCGTCGTCGGCCGAGTTGCCGGCCTCGGCCACCGCATTGCCGAAGTAGAAGACGTCGTCGACGGGCAGTCCCAAGCGGTCGGCCCGAACGGTTACCTCCAGCCACTCGTTGCGGATCGCGCCGTCGTCCCAGACGAACGTCACGCGGTCCGAGCCGCCTTCGCCCGCATCGGGCCGCAAGGTGAGCGTCGGGTTCGGCGCGTCCCGCCAGCCACTCGGATCGCTATCGTTGCCGACGCGGAACGAGAAATCCTCGACCACGGGCGTGTAATCGTCCGGCAGGCCGGCCACGTCGACCATAATGCCGTTGATGCCGCCGGCGTAGTTAGTGTAATGGTCTTGCGTGGCCGGGCGGCCGGCCGGCAGAGCCATCTTGTCGGTGGCGATCGCGGCGTCGTCCCGCGCGTCGGCGGCCGAGTCGGCACCGTCGAAGGCCGAGTTGTTGTAAAAGACATGGCGTCCGACCACCGCAGCGTTTTCCGGCGTGTGCGTTCCGCCGACGCTGCCCTGAACGATCAGGTCGCCTTCGTCCCATGGGCCGCCGACGAGCACGTCGTTGCCTCCCTCGCCGTAGAGTTCGTCGGTTCCGAATCCGCCGTAGAGCACGTCGAGATCCGGACCGCCGTAGAGCACATCGTTGCCGTCCATCCCAAAGAGCACGTCGATTCCGCCGCCGCCGAGCAGCAGGTCGTCGCCGTACAGGCCGTAGATCACGTCGTTACCCGGTCCGGCGTCGATCATGTCGTTGCCGCTGCCGGTGAGCACGACGTCGTGCCCGGGCCCGCTGAAAACGTTCGCATCATTCGGCACGTTCCAGGAGAGCACTACGACGTCGAACCCTTCGCAGGTGAAGACGTTGACGTGCCCGCCATCGGTGGGCCGGTAGAGGCCTTCCCAGAAGCCGTTGAGCACGACGGCCTTGCTGCCGTCGTACCACTGCGTCACGGTGATCGCATCGTGCCAGAGCGTGCCGCCGACGAACAGGGCCAGTTCTCCCGGCCGTTGCGGGTCGGGCTTGACCACGGCCGGTAGGATCTCTACCTCGGTAGTAACCGACGCCGATGTCTCCCACCAGCCCGCGCCCGGCATCCATAGCCAGTCGGGGGCGTGGTCCGTGACGGTAACGTCGATCCGGTACGTTCCCAATTCGGTGTACGCGTGGATGCTTTCGACGAGGCCTTCGGTCGTGGCCGGATTCTCCGAGACGGCACCCGGCTCGCCGTTGCCGTCGCCCCAAACGATCTCTGCCGTGTGCGTCATCTTGGTACCGACGTCCACGAAACGGACGCTGTACGGGATCGGCTCGCAACGCACCCCCAGGCGGTCGCCGTCGATCGGATCGAGATGCGGCGTGACGTTCATGCCATATTCAAGGTTCTCCTGCTGTCCCTCAACGCCGACCGAGACACTGCCGACGGCCGGATGCGAAGCCAGCGACGTGCCGGTCACGTCGGCGGCCGGGTTCATCCAGTCGAGCGCTAGTGCCGGGCTGTCTGGCCCCTGGACGCGGAAGTCGACGACGTCGTCACCGCCGCCGGGCAACTCCACGATCGTATAGGTGCCGGGCAGCAACGTGGGGCCGAAAACGTACCGATCGTCGCCGTCGCCACCGGCGGTCGTGGCCGAGCCGGTCCAGAAGGCGAACACGAACCCATTGTCGCCGGGTCCGCCGGCCAGCGCCGCCGCCTCGACGCTCTGCAGCGAGATCGATCCGACGCCCGTCACCGAAAGCTGGGCGTCGGTGAGGAAGAAGTCGGTATCGCGCGTGGCCGCCACCGTGTCCGTGTTGGCTCCACCGTGCAGCGTCGTCAGCACGGTCAGCGGATCGGTCGTGGAATCCAGCGTCAGCGTATCGTTGCCCGCTTGAGTGGCCAGCGCCAAGGCCTCCACGTCCTCGGTGACGAACGCCAAGGTATTAACCTGCAACCGCAACGCCGGCCCGTCTTGCTTTAGCACGAGGTTGTCATTGGTCGAGCCGGTCTCGAGGCTTGCCGAGTCGAAGCCCAACTCGGTCAGGACCTGGATTTCGCCCGAAAACGCCGAGAGCGGGACGCGAACCGTGCTGCGGTCGACTTGTACGCCGACCGAGGCAACGACCGGATAGTCGGGATTGCCCTGGTAGACGACGAGTACATCGTTGGCCGAATCGATCGTAATCGTCAACAGGTCGTCGTTGCCGGAGAGTTCGCCCGTGTCCGGATCGCGGAGGACGACCAGATCGCGGATGACGAGGTTGTCGGAAGCGTCGAGGTAGACGGAGAGGAAATCGGTATCGAGGGACCAGACGCCGTCGCGGTCGAGATCGTTCGCCTTCATCCAGACGGACGTAGCGGCGGTTCTACCGGCGTAGAGCACGTCGTTCTGCAGGCCGTTGACCGGGGCAGCGAATTCATACTCCACGCCGTTGACGGTCAACTCCGCCGCCGGGATGTCCATGAAATCGAACCAGGACGTGCTCTGGGTGCTGCTGACGGTCCACTTGAAGTTGCCCTGCAGATCGTTCACCTCGTCCGGATTGTCGACGTCGTACCGGTGGACCGACCGCAGCGCGAAAGGCATGGGCGAAGAATCGGTCGTTGCCTGCGATTGCCAATTACGGATTTTGAACGGGATATCGAGCAATTCAACGGCACCCTGAACGGCCACGTCGTTACCATCACCCAGCGTGCCGTTGGGTTGCCGCATCGGTCCCGGGTCGCCGGGTTGCCAACTCCAAACGGCCGACTGGAGCCGGTCGCCCCGCTGGCCGGAGTGTTGCGTGGGCAGGTTGTACAGCGAAGGTCCGACCACGGGAATCACGTACGGAGGTATGGGGATCACCAGCGGAACGGGGAAGTACTCACCCAGCGGCAAGTCGGATTCTGCGCCGGCAAGATCCACCAGATGGATCGGGTAGGGAACGAACTTGGCATGCACGCCGCTATGCGAACCCTCCTTGCCCAGCACGAAATCCATCCTCATGATGTTCACGTTGTCTCGGGCGTAGCCAGCCAGCCGGTCGGCCGTCAATGGCGGCGCACCGGACCCCTTGAATCCGTCACCGTAGGTGATCTCGAACCGGGTTAGATTCTCTTCACCCAGTGGCGTGAAGTTGCCGACGTGATCCTTATTGTCGGCACAGAAGGTGTTCTCGAAGGTCCGCAACTCCTCGAAGATAACCTGAACGCCGTCATCGACGAGTTCGCGCCGCGACTTCCAGGCCCCGTCGTCCTGGAGCAAGTTCGCGTTAGGGACGCGGCTACCGTCTTGCAGTGTCGTCGCCCGTTGCGCCCTCGTGCCGAAGCGGTCCTCGAACATGGAGACCCAGAAGGTATCGCCCTCGATCAGGTCGACCTCCTGGACGACGATGAGGATCACCTCGTCGGGATGGGTCTCGATCCAGGGAACAAGGTCCTGGTCCATCGCCGCGCTCAACCGTCGTACTCCGAAAGGGTCCACCACCAAGGAAGTCTCGGTGGAAATTGCATTGGCATGCACCAACAAGAGGTTGCTCGGAGAATCGACGTCGTGAATATCCAATTCGAGCAGCCGGACCCCTGCCTCGAGTTGGTTGCGCATGCTGTAGATCTGGTTGGGGTTCTTGCCGGGCCATTCGCCGAACCCGTCTTCTACCGTGTTGAACGAATTGTGAGTGCCCAGGTGCATCACGTTGCTCAGCGGCTCATTGATGGCCAGATCCCGTTGGCTCTTCAACGCCCACCACGTGGGGCCCTGCATGAACTCCTGGACGTCGGGGTGTGCCTGGTCGTTGTCTGCATTCTTCAGCGACACGTCGTCGGGGTCGAGGCCGTCGTAAAGCGGATCGCCGCCACTGGCCGGGTCGCTCTCCGCCGGACCCACCCGAACCGAGTAGGGCGTGAGAGCGGGAGTGTTTACAACGCTGCCGTCGTCCACCCCCGTCACCACGACATCCTGCGGAGTAGACCAATTCGCGGACGTGAAAATCAATGCGTCGACCGAGACGGTGCCCTCGGTGGTGTCCTCAGAGACGATCGGAATTCTCACGTCGGCCGTCGGCGGCGTGTCCAAGACGACGCTGAACGTGACCCGGGCGCCGCTCTCCGACGTAACTAGCCCGGTGGACGGCGCCACCGTGATGCCCGGCACCATATCGTCATCGCGGTTGAAGACCGTTACTTCTTCCGATGGCAGGGCGGCGTACGCGGCGTCGCCACTCGCCGTCACGGCCACCGTCACCGAATACTCGGTATAGCCGCCCGGATCGATCGCGTCGGGATCGTCATCCACACCCGTAACCGTGACTTCCCAGGGTTGGTCCCAGTTGGTCGCGTCGAACGTATGGTTGCCGGGACTAACCGCGCCGATCTTGTCGTTGCTCGAAGAAACCTCAACGGTCACGTCCGCCGTCGGCTCCGTATTCAAGAACACCTTCAGCACGCTTGATTCGCCGTCTTCACTGGTGACCAGAACTCCGGTGGGCACCAAAGCGAGGCCCGCCGCATCGTCGTCCACGTTGCTCAAGGAGACCTGGGTGCGGTAGCCGTAGTAATCGAGATCGTCGCTGGTTGCCAAAAGCGAGATCGCATAAGATTGCTGCCCGTCGGCCTCAGCGTCGTCGACGCCCGTGACCATCACTATTTGGGGCATATTCCATTCGCCGACCGTGAAGATAAGCTCGCCGCCGAAGAAGACCACACCTTCGGTCGGATCGTCCGACTGCATGCTCACCGTCACCGGGTCCGTGGGCTGTGACTCGAGGGCCACTCTGAACGCCGCCGACGTGCCGTCTTCTTTCGTGACCGGGTCGCCGATCAACGTCGTCTCGATCCCCGCTGCCGACAGCAACCGGCGATCTTCCAAAGGCTCCAAACGCAACCGGCGGTCGCGACGGCGAAGACGCCGCGCGCTATTCGAGACCGAAGAACCGACAAGCCCACTCCGCTTTCCACGCGATAATCGCCGAGCCATGATCTGATCTCCCAGTAAGAGGCGCCAATTGAAGGGGGCAGTCCGGGCCGATTGCGGGCAAACCACTGTCGACAATGATCGTGGTCTTGGCGACAGTAGTCAAGGTGCTGAAGCAATTTGACGCAAACTTTTTTCACCCGCGAGCCAAGCTGCCTAGCTACCGTAGATTGCCTACTCGTGGTGGGCGAGCGTGCTTACCAGATTCGCTTGGCGCGGATCCATCACCGCTCGCGCCGCAACGCCGGCAGCAGGGGGGCTCGCAACACGGCTCGGACCGCCATGAGAGAAGCAATCAGGCCGACCGCGGCTACCGAGCCGAGCGTCACCGCCAGCGGGCCCCAGGGGATTGACGCGGTCCGGTCCAGAAGCTGCGGCAGCACCGCGACCAGTGCCGCCACGATACCGCTACCCAGCCCGGCCAGCAGTAGCAGGCCGTTCTCGAGCATCACCATCCGGGCCAACACCGCCCGGCGGAACCCGGCCGCTCGCAGCAGGGCCAGTTCGCCACGACGCTCCAAGACGTTGCGCAACTGCACGGTCGCCAGACCGAACGTCCCCAGCAGCAACCCAAGCCCACCGAGGCTTTGGAACGTGGATAAATAGGTATTCTGCACGGCCAGCAGTTGCGATAGCCGCTGGCTGGTCGTTTCGGCCGTGGCCCCATAGTCGCGCAGCGAAAATTCGAGCGAGTCGCGAACCTCGACGATCTCCTGGAATGTCTCCTTTGGCGTGGATTGCGGCGGTGTCTCGACCAGCAGCAACCGATAGCCGCTGACGTCGGGGAAGTATTTCAGGAACTCTTCCTCGCCGATGAGCAGATCGCCCTGAAAGATGCTGCCGGAGAGCAGACCCACGACCTTCAGCCGCAGCTCCTGCCCGCGGCCGTCCGTAATGTCGTAGGTGTCGCCCACGCCCACGGGAGGATACAGCGCGTAGGTGGCCGTATTTTTATCGATCACCACCGGCACCACGGGCACGTCGCCTTCGTCGTCGAACCGCGCGTTCAATAGCTGCCAGGGGTTGTTTGCCACCTTCCTCTCCGCGGTGCCGTCGGCAGCAAGGGACCCTCCCCAAGCAAACCCGCCGCGGTCGATCATCGCCGGCGGTACGGCCAAGACGCGAGGCTGCCTGGGCCGATAGAGGTTCAGGCAACTCGCGTCGTCGCCCGCGTTGACTCGCATCGCCATGGTCTTGCACGGTTGCAGTCGCCCCGCGTTCTTGTCGTCGAGATGGAGCAGTTCGCGCCCGGCCTTCGTGTTCAGGTCGTGGTAGATCGGCCGATCGCTCTGGACGATCACCGCGAAACCGCCGTTGCCGCTGTCGAGTGTGGGGACTTGCCCGCGGGGGTCGACGTGGAACGCGCTGACGGCAACGATCACGAAACAGGCGGATGCGACCAGGCCGATCGTCAGCGTACTGCGGCCCGGGTTCCGCGCGGCGTTGCGCCGGGCGATCCGCAGGAGGTTGCCGCGGCCGACGGCCACGGCCGGTCCGGTGGCACCTCGGCGGAGCCGAATCCATAAGAAGACCAACACGGCCGCGAGCACCATGGCCCCGGCCCCGAAGAAGGCCCCCGCCCGGGCCATTTCGCTGCCGTTGATCGACGCCGCTGAGATCGTTATCGCGGCCGCCAGCAGGATCCAAGCCAGGATGCCGGCCCATTTCCCTCGTCCCACTCCCCACTCCTCACTCCCCACTCCCCACTCCCGATCGTCCACCTGTCCGGCCAGTAGTTGTCGCGGTGCCAGATGCCGGGTTCGCCACAGGGCCCAGGCCACTGCCGCGGTGGCGACGAACACACCGGCGGAAAACCCGACCGCCAGACTGGTCCACGTGTAGTGGAACCGCAGGAAGGGCGTGACGACCGCTCCAAGCCACAAGTCGGGATGCCGCAACCCCCAGAGCATCAGGGCCGCGTAGCCGATCCCCGCCGGCACGCCCGCCAGACCACCCAGCACGGCGATCAGCAGTCCTTCGGTGCTCAACAGCAGGAGGATCTTCCGGCGGCGAAACCCAACGGCCGCCAGGATTCCCAATTCCGTAGAGCGGCGATCGATTCCCAGTCGAAACAGCAGTGCCACGAGCATCATGGCCGCGGCAATCACAAAGAAACTGAGCATCACGAACAGCACACCGAACGGCGTGGAGCCTGCCGAAGCCGCTAGCCCCTGCTGCTTCACCGGCTGGAAAGCGAAACCGAGCGGCCCGGGCTGAAGCTCCCTGCGAATCGCCTCGCGGACGCTCTCGACGGTCGCAGTCTCGCTCGGCACGATGCGAAACGAACTGACCCGTCCGAACCGGCTGCCCCAGAGCCGCTGCCCGGTCTGAAGCGACACGAACGCCTTGGGCGTCAGGCCGTGGTCGCGCCAATAGTCGTCGTCCTTGGAGCGGATCAGGCCTCTGTGAAATGGCGTAAACGGCACCGCCCAGTCGTTGATCGTATCCTTGTCGCTTACGCCGGGTACGGCCGGTGTGAGTCGGGCGTCGGCAGCCGGCCCGGCCAACTCGGCAACGGCCGCCACGGTGAACTCCTCGGTCCGCTCCGCGGCCTGCCCGTGGGTGCTCTCCGGCTCGAAATAGGTGACGTAAATCTTCTCCCCCTGCCGCACGCCGAGATGCTCGGCCGCCCACGAGTTCAAAACGATTTCGGGCCCGTGCTCGCCGCGAAGTGGTTCGATCGGCTGGCCATCGCGATCCAAGAACGGCCCCAAGGGGTTCTCCGCGGCGAAGTCGATCGCCGCGATCGTCGAGTAGGGCGTAATCGGCCCGTCGTCCTTCTGTTCTGTCGGCAAGGTTGCGTGCCGACGCCGGTCCATCGCGTTGGCCAGGTAAGTCAGCACGGGCTGGTATCGCTCGCCACGCAGCGCCCGGCGGACGGCCTCTTCGATCTCCCGGTCGAAGAGCATCCGCTGGGAGGTCACGTCGATGTAGCCGGACCGGTCGCGATCCTCCGGTGCATTCTCGACGATGCGGATACCGTAGTCGGTCGGCTCGGGCCGCAGCAATTCCTCCAGCCGGCGGTGCCCCTTTTTCAGCGTGGGGCTCTCCGACGTCAGATCACCCACGCCATGTTGCCCGGCCACCAAAACGGCGTTGACCTGCCCGGGGCGCTCCAGCCGGTCTTGCAGCATGGCCAGCGACACGTAGGCATTCAGCGGCAATTGCTGAGAGGCCTGCAGGCCGAACCGGCCCAAGTCTTTGCCCTCGTCTTCGTCGAGCACATCGACCACCGTGAGCTTGGGACGCTGCCCGGAATCACTGCTTTTTCGACCCAACGGGCTATCGCCGGGGACGGTCTGCACTTGGGGCATGTGCAGCCGCACGCTTGTGTTCTTGTCGTCTATGCCCAGCCGGTCGGCCAATGGGCGGTTGAGCACGATCTGCTTGCGATTCAGGTCGTGCGACCCTGCCGTGCCCAGCTTCCAGAACCGCTCGTCGCATCCGATCAGATTGACGTGATTGACGCGACGTCGACCATCGGCCGCGGTACTCTCCATGCTGGCGGTGAGCATCACCACGGGCACGGCATCGGTGAAGAATTCGTCGAAGCCCGGGCCGGCGGCGATCTCCTCGGCGAGCTGCTCGCGAAAGAACTGCTCGGTCAACAGCACTTCGTCGACCGACTGCAACCGGTCGAGCGTGAGCCGGCGCAGGCTCGACCGCATCGAGTCGCCCACCAGCAGCGCCCCGGTCAGCACGGCCGTGGCGGCGGCCGCACCGGCGGCCACGGCCAGGTTCATTCGCCAATGATGCACCAGCGAGACGACGATCAGACGAAGCGATGACATGGGGTTGTTCAATACTCGTTACGAATCGCTTCCAACTCACGCTCGGACGGAATGAAGCGAGACTTGCGTTCCTTGGGCAACACGCGGTGGACCAGTTCGTACCAGACCTCGTCCGACTCGCATTCCGAGCCCATGTGCCGCAGTTCCATCACACCGATGAATTCGAAATAGACCTTGTGCCCTTCCTCGTCGAGATAGCTATGCTGCGATACCCGGCCGCGACGCTTGGCCATCGACAGCGCCCGACGCGCCGTCTCTGCCCGAAAGTGGATGATCCGTTCCTCGCAGAGCCGCCGCTTGCTCGAACGGCGGTTGACGATCGTGCGATACTGAAACAACAGCAACGCGGAATAGCGTCTCATCGGCATGTGTAACTCCTGGGCGATCCTACGATCGAGCAACCTCTTCGAACGATCCTTGATCCAACTCCAGTTGCCGGCCCATCATGCCGGCCAGACGCTGGCTGTGTGTTACCACGATCAACATCATCTCTTCCTGCTCGTGCAATTCGAGTATCAGCCGGGCGACCCGCTCGGCCGTCGAACGGTCGAGGTTGCCGGTCGGCTCGTCGGCCA
>JABMRB010000195.1 GCA_013202865.1 Candidatus Nealsoniibacteriota bacterium
ACGATCGGCATCCGCAGGTCGCGCAGCAGTGCCAGGATATGCCGGCCTGCCGGGCCGCCGTAGAGGCCATACTCGTGCTGCAAGCATACCACGTCGGCGTTGCTAAAGTTGAGGAAATCGGCCGCGCGGCGATAGGAATCGAGGTCCTGTTGGGAAAACTCGAAGCGGACTTCAGGCGGATAGCCGTAGCCCTCGGCGACGTCGTTCACGGCGCCCACGGTGCAGTCGACCGACGGATACTGGCCGGCCACCGCACGGCACAGGTCCGAGGTAAAGGTGGCAATGCCACATTTGCGAGGCAGGTAATCGCCAATCAAGGCGAGTTTTCGAATTTCCGTGACGCGTACCATCTGGACTTCCTTTGGTCGTGTTTCCCGCTGAACCCTCACATCATCACCAGCGCATTATCGCCGCTCAGGTCAGTGGCAGCAACCTCTAGTCACCGTTTGGGGGGGGAACACGATCGATCATTTCGAGCCGATTCTAATCGACGTAACTCCTTGTTTCAAGCTGACCTATTGGCCGCCTCGGCCGGTCTGCGGGACTGCTCTCCATAAGCAAAGGGCGGGCAACAATTCGCCCGACGACCGAATTCGGGTTCGGATGCCCGAAACGTCTGGCAGGCCCGCCGCCCTACTCCTCCGTCCGGTGCTCGCTTGTCCGTTGGCCGGCGCCGCGGCGATGGGGGCCGTCGGCGCGCAGGCCCTTGCGGTGAAGGACGTCCAGGCCGCTTAGGGGTCGCGGCACGCCCGGGTGCGGGGCTTCGGCGGATGCTTCGGCCGGCTCCTTGCCGCCGATGCCCAACGCCTGCAAGCGGGGCCAAAGAAGAGGTGCGTTCTCACGCACGTAACGCCAGCGGAAATAGAAGTTCCGAAAACACTTCGCGTGCAGCCGCGATAACTGACCGGCCGAAAGATGCTCGTATTGCAACACGGGCGTGTAGACCGTGTAACGGCTGTAATCGAAATGGGCAATCCGGCCGACCATCCGCTTGAAAAACTCCGTGCCCGGGTAAGGGGTGACCAGGTTGAAGTTGGCGAACGTCGGATTGAGCTGCTTGGCGTAGCGGCTCGTGCGGATGATCGACGACACGGTGTCGTCGGGAAAACCGATCATGAAGCCGGCCACTGTGCGAATCCCCATCCGGCGGCATTCGGTCACAAACTCCTGTTGACGGTCGTCGGCCACCGGGTGGCGGCCGTATTGACGTAGCTTCCGCTCGTCGGGGGTTTCGATCCCCACGGTAATGCTCGTCAGCCCGACCCGACGCAACACCCGCAACAGCTCGGGCGGCATCAGGTCGATCCGTGTTTCGATCGAGAATTGGATCTTCTGCGGCATCCGGGCGATCAACTCGGCCAACCGAAACGCCTGGCGACGGTTGAGCCCGAACAGCGGATCGCGAAACTTGAACGATCGGAACCCCCATTGCCGCACGCCATGGCGAATCTCCTCGACCACCGCCTCCGGATCGCGGAATCGGGCCGTGCGGTCCACGATGGTGTACGGACAGTAATCGCACCCGAACGTGCAGCCGCGGCTGGCTTGAACCAGCGCCGTCGGGAACCGCCAGAAATCGTAGCCGATCCGAAACCGCTGCGGCCGAAACGGCGACCAGTCGGGCATCGGCAGCGAATCGAGATCCGCCAGCGTGCCGAGCTGAACCGTCGCGGCCGGCCGCTGGAGCACTTCGTCCAAGCGCCACAGCAGTTGCTCCGCCTCGCCCTTGACGACCGTCACGTCCAGACCATCGAACGCCTCGGGCATGACCGTCGGTACCAGACCAACGACCAGCACCCTGGCCGACGGGTTGCGGGCCGCCACCCGGGCCATCGCTTGGCGCTCCAAATGTAGCGTGATCAGCGACGGACAGAAAACGACCACGTCGGCGTCGCTCGGGATTCGGTCGACCACGTAACGGACCTGATGACCCAGTTGCCGAAACACGCTCGTCAAATGGGCGTAGAGCAAAGCGACCGGGCGGTGGTCGCGAGTGAAGAAGCGGCGGATCAGCTTGCCCCGGATCCCACCCAGCCCCGGATACACGCCCACGCCGAATCCGCCGGCAAAGTCCTTCGAGGCGTTCAGCTTTCGAGTATCCCACAAGACGACGTGCATCGGCGATCCCCTATTACTTTATCCCGTTCGTAGTACCGCATTTATGCGGTTGTGGTTTGTAGTGACCGCATTCATGCGGTCGTGGTTTGTAGTGACCGCATTCATGCGGTTGTGGTTTGTAGTGACCGCATTCATGCGGTCGTAACAATTCCGACCCGATGAATCGGGTCACTACGAACGGGCCGTCCTATCCGGTCTTGCGGTACGTTGGAAACTCACGAACGACGTCGCCCGGTTCGGGCCGCTCGTCTGTCTGTTCGGTCACGGTGGGTTGCAGTTCGTCTTCCCGCACGAGCGAGCGAATCTGTCCGCCACGGGCAAGTCCATATCGTATCCCCCGCCATGAAATCGACCGGCCGAACAGCGACGCCGATACGGCCACCCAATTGACCACCGCCACCACGGGACTGAGCCAGACGTCCACTCGCATCGCATTGCGCAGCTTCCGCCGCCGGCCGGGGAAGTAGACGTCGACCAGATCCTGACGAACCATGCCCCGCTGGACCGACAACAGATAGAGAACCGTAAACACGCTGACGGGAATCCATGTCGGCGGCGTGCCGTAGAGCAGCCCGGTGAGGATCGCCACCAGACTGCCGACCCATACGGCGGCGGTGAACGTGGCCGCGGCCACCGCAAACAGCCACCACCCGGGCACGTAATAACGCCCGACGATGTACTGCCGACGAATGAACGAGAACATCTGCCGCATGGTGTGATCGACCGGCGAGGCGACCACGCCGACCGGCTCGAACCGCACGCGGCGTCGCGCCCGGCAAAGTTCCCGGCTGGCGATCAGGTCGTCGCTGAGCGTACCGCGCCAGGCGTCGCGCAGACCGATCGACTCGAACACGTCGCGACGAATCGTCCAGGAGCCGCCCCAGGTCAGGTAGTGGCTGCTCTGGCCGAACAGCGACATCACGTCGCAATTCGTGCTATAGAGCAGATGGTTGGCGAGCGAGTCGCGCTGGGGGGTGAACCAGCGATAACCGGTGACGGCCCCCAGGTCGCCTTGACCGAGGCGCGCAACCAGCGTTCGCAGCCACTGCGGGCGGGGCCGGGCGTCGGAATCGACGAACGCCAGGTAGGCCGTCTGCGGCGCAAGCTTCGCGGTAGCCGCCCGAAGGTTGTGTACTTTTTGACCGCATTGATCGGCCCGGCCGGCCACGACCAGCCGGGTGGGCGTTTGCGGATTCTCGGCCGCGAGGCGATGGATCACCTCGCAGGCCGGATCGTCTTCGGTTTCGACAACGAACGTCACTTCATAGTCGTGATAATCCTGTTGCAACACGGCCCGGAGGTTGCCCTCCAGTTCAACGTCGACCCCTTTGCAGGGCGCGAAGACCTGGGCGTGTCCGCTCGCGTGCAACCGGTCGATCGCCCGCATGCAACTCCGCGCGTAGCGGCGATGCTCCCAAGTCTGTACCGCCAGCAACCCTGCCTGGAGCAGAGCCAGGCCGGCCAGCGCGAGATATGCCCAGAACCAGAAGGAGTCCATACTTACGTCGAGGTCACCGTCTGTGGTGTTGTTGGAAAAAGCAATCCGGGGCGCGCACGCCGACCGGTGGGGGAGTAGGGTAATCGTGGCGTGTTCTCGGGTCAACACCAATACACGTAAGTGTCGCAACCTGTTGAGGATACACGAGTTACGTCACACACACCGCTTGCGGATTAGCACACCAGCCCGGAGGAGCCCAAGGCTCGCAACGCTTTCAACGTCCCACCCGTCGGTATAGTGCGTGGTGCAGAGTCTGGAAGAGCGATGCGATGCGATGGAGACTGTAGGTCAACAGAGCAGTCACTCCCTGGAAGAACTCGTCTGCCGAGCCGTTTCACAACAACGTGCCCAGGAAACTCGGAGAATCTCGGCCCCCATGTTTGACTAGCACCGTCATTCCAGGCATAATAACGCCCGCGCGGTCGGATCTCGGCCGTAAACGCGTGTTGAAATCCCTGCGAGGATCTTGGTACAGCAAATCCAATAGGAGCAAGCCGATGCCGTACTACAAGCCGATAAAGGACGTCACGCCTAAGAAGACTCGTCATAGAATACTCTCGGGACTGGATGCGCTGCGGAGGCAGTTGGCCACGGAGATGCCACAGAAGACCCGCGATGCCACCCTCATCCTGGGCACCTGGAACATCCGGAACTTCGATGATAATCGCTTTGCTAGCGGCCCCCGGACCCTGGAGGACTTCTACTACATAACCGTCCAGGGATTCGGGGTCAACTCTTGACACTTGATGTCTTTGCCGCCCAAGAGCCATTCCAGGTTGAACTTCACGATCGAGACGCCCTTGTCGCGATAGAAATGTTCGCCCTTCTCGTAGAGTACGAAGCATACTCCAGCCGAACTCATTGTACGTAGGGTTGCCGCCCCAGAGGCAGGACGTCCCCGGAGGCAGGTTTGCCTCCGGCTATTGTTCGAAGTCACATTCAGCCACATTCCCGGGCGAGACGTGGCTTCATCTCGCGGAGCGAGATGGCTACTATAAACCTTTGAGCGTCGCGCGAAAGACCTCGTTGCCTGGTTCGAGCTGCACGGCTTGTTGGGCGTGCTTGCGGGCGGCGTCGAGCTGCCGATTGCACCCGACGGCCAGCCGGGCCAGGGCGTGATGGTGGGCGGCGCTGCGGGGGAAATCTGCGCACGTCAGCCGGTTCACCTCGTAGATGTTCTTGAACAACTCGTCGGCCGCGGCACCGCGGTCGGCCTTCTCCAACGCGGGCACCAGATCCAACGCAAGGGGCACCTCGCCCGGCAGGGCAAGCCGGGCCACCTCGATCTCTGCGATCGCCGCGTCAATCTCTCCGGCAGCCAACAGCGCCCGGGCGCGGGCTTTGTGGATCTGATGGGCTCGACGGAGGTATCCCGCCACGCCCAGGTTGTTCGTGCTCGTCTTCAGGCACCTCAATCGAGCCCACTGCCAATAGACGGCCGCCTTGGCGTGTTCCGTTCCGGCGGCGATCCTAGCCACGTGATCTGCCGCGGCGCAGACCCCCGCCGATTGAAACTCGCCTGTGCGCAGCGCCACGTCCCATTGCCGGGCGGCCTCTTCGTCGTGTCCGCGCCGCAGCAGTTGCTCGGCGAACTCGGATCGCGCGTCGGCGTTCCCCAGCGGGACCAACCGAGCGATGTCGATCAACCGCCGGCCTTCCGACTCCCGGCCGGCTTGCACCAGGGCCCGGCCCTGCAAGTAGAGGGCGATTGGTCTGGTCGAGTCGGCTGCCCACGCTGCGGCGTACCAATCGGCCGCCCGCTGCCACTGCCCGTCCCCTTGCCCGGATACAGCCGCCAGCAGATCGGCCAGCCGGATCATCGAATCGGCCGAGGGGACCGTCTCCGCGGCATTCTGAAAATATGCCCTTGCCCGACGCGCGTCGGCGTGCGCGAGGCAAACCTCTGCCAACGCGGCGAACCACTTGGCCCGGTCGGCCTTGTCGAGTTTCCCGGCCGCTCGCTCGGCCTCATGGACGAGACCGAGCCAATCGTCGTCGCCGGCGTCCGCATGCCGGCCGGGTAACAACAATCGGCCGAGCCGGTCGATCGTTTCCCGACGCGACTCGTGGGGATCTCGGTCGCAGAGAAACTCCCACCATAGCTCGGCCGCACCGGAGCGTTGCGGAAATAGCGTCCGCAACACCGACGTGTTCCAGGCCTCCGACAGGGCGACCCGGGCGTGCTGCATTGCCCGATCTCTCAGCCCGAGTTCGTGTTCGGCCAGGCAGACGGGACGGATCGAAAGATTCTTCTCGTCGCTTGCAACCGCGGCCAACTCGGAGAAAAGTTGCTCGGCCTGCTCCCTCTCGCCAAGCCGATGGAGCATCGAAGCCACGCGAATCCCCATCTCGAATCGATCGGACCGTGCGATCGAGACGACCGGCTGCGGTATCGTTTCTCTTTGGCCCATCCAAGGCAACGGCACGTGGCGGAAGTCCTTCACGCCGACCACGGCAAAGGCCTCGCGAAACCGCTGCTGGAGGCAGAGGATCTCGAACGCCGACGCCGGATGGGATTGCCGGCACAGGTCGACGGCGTCCTGATACCGCTCGTTGATCAAGAGCGCTTCGCAGCAATACCAGAGCTTATTCGGCTTGCGAACGGCAAGTTCCCGCAGCGCGACGACCGCCTCATCGAGTTCCTTGGCGTTGCCGGCCAGGTGGTGGAAAGCGGCCGTGTATCCGAGGTGGACGATTCCGCCGGCCAGATTCCCCTCCGCGTCGCGGCCTTGCCGGTCGTACGACTGCGCAATGGGTGCCCAGTTACCCAACTCGAAATCGATACTTTCGAGAAGCGTGGCGTCTTTGGCCAACTCGGCCGCCTTGCGGGCACCGGGCAGATCGCCCTTGGCACGCAGCAGGTGGGCCAACAGTTTCGCTTCCATGATGTTGAGGGCGGCGTTCCCGGGGGCAGGGCTCTCCGTCGAAACGGCCGGCTGCCTCAGCTTCTCGATCCGGGCGTCGAGTTGTCCGCACACCAACAGGTAGGCGGCGTAGTTGCGCATTCCCGGGTCGTGTACGGCGCCCAATTCCAGAAGCTGTTCGATTTTGGCCCGGTCTTCGCCTAAGAGCATCGCCCCGGCCAACTTGTCCAGATGCCGCATCAGCCCGACGGTTAGCTCTTGCCGGGTTTTCTCGTCCGGCACCGTCGAGAGCAGCTTCAATACGGTCGGCGTCTCCTCGAGCTCGACCACCTTCTTCAGCACGGCTTGCCGGGTCGCAACGTTGCCGAACCGAAACTGCGCGATCAGGCCGACGACCTCTTCGGGCGTATCGGGATAGATACCGTAGTCGAAGTTTCGCAGGATACGGCGCGCCCGGGCGACCACCTCTGCATCGGGGCTTTCCATCGCCTTGCGCAGCGCCGGCTCGGCCTCTTTGCCCGTCTCCCAAAGAAACAACGACGCCCGCTGCCGGACGCCAAACCGATCGTCGCCCAACTCCTTGATCGCCCGATCGATTTGCGCCGTAGTGATAGGTGCGTCGGCGGGCGAGAACGTCGTCGCGACAGAAAGCAGCACGATGGCAATCGCTGACGACATAGACGGTTCCTCTGAGGGACGGCCCCCGGTCACGCGCCGGGTATTCCCTAGTATAGAGTGTCGACCGCACAACGGGTAGTGCCGGGACAAGACGTCAATAGCCGGGGTGCCGTTACAAGAGGCTTGCAGACGATCTTCGATCCCTCTTGTGCCTTCGGCACCCCGACGTTTTTCCGAATGGAGTTTTCCCTGAAGGCTACGCTTCTTGCGGAAAAAACGGCGGGGCCACCCAGTACCCGGTTCCTACTTCTCCGGCCGGTGCCAGAGCGATCGCCAATAGTCGGCGTCGGTCTTGTAGGGATCGATCCGTTCGCTCTGCGGATCCAGGTCGGCCGCGAGCACGCCGTATCGCTTCATTTCTCGAATGTAGTGCTGGTTGGGGACGAAGTCGGGCATGTCGAATCGCTTGATCTTGTCCAGGGCGGCCTTGGCCTTTTGGATTTCGATCAGCAGTTTCTGGTAATCGGGGTCGTCGGTCGATGCGAACACGTTCGCAGGCGGGGCCCGCTTGACGTCGGCCGGTTTCGGCTTGGCGTCGAACGGCTCCTTGCGGCACAGCCCCCATCCGCCCACGGCGCGCGACAGCGGTGCCAGCAGAATGGGCGATCGAGCCGCATCGGTCAGGTTGTATTGCACGTCCGTCGGGTATCGTCCGAGCTTGCCCACGTTGTGACACTCCCCACAGCGCTGCTGCAACAAATCAGCCGGCGGGCGGATGCCGATCATGCCGGTACCCAGCGCGGCGTAGGTCCCGGCGTAAGGTGCCCCCGACTCGATCCATAGCCGGATCTTCGCCTGCTCGACGGCCGAGAGCTTCGCGTCGTAATGCGAACCGTCGATCAGCGTCATCAGTTTGCTGGCCGACGAGCCGATGCCGCGGGGTGGATAGTTGCCGCGGCTGTCGCGGCCGTGCGATACCTGGCCGCGCGACATCAGGGCATGGTAACTGTGCGAATACCAGGGCCCCCGCGCACCGGCTAGCGGAAAGCCACCGGCCGGCGGCTTCTCGTAGCCGTGGCACTGCACGCAATGCTTGTCGAGAATCGGCTGAATATCGCGCGGAAAGTCGAATACCTCGGGCACGCCTGCGATCGGGCGGATTCGGCTCGGCCGCCGGCTTGCCGCCGTCAGTGTTGCCCGCGAGATCGGGCGGACCGTGTCGGTGCGGCGTTCGTGGCAGCCGGCGCAGGAGGTCGTCTCGCCCGGCATGACGTTGACGAAACTCTGCATCCGCTTGACCGCCATATCGTCCTCGTCCAAGGCGACGAAGAACAGACTCCGCAGTGCAGGCACCTCCATGTAGGCCGAGCCGTCCTCTTCGACCGGCACCGTGCCCAGGATCCGCGGCAGCGTGAACGTGCCGTCCAGGCTGATCGGCTCCATCGTGCCGGAGTGGTTGATCGGCTTGGGCAACGCCTCCAGCACCAGCAGCTTCTTAATCTCGCCGCGCCGCACACCGGCCATGTTCCGTCCGTGCGTCACGTTGGCCAGCAGCAGGAAGCCCGTCTCTTTGCTGCGATCCAGCCGCGACGGGATGACCGGCTCTCGCGCCCGCCGCCGCAACGGACGCGGTTCGTGGACCCAATACGTTTGCGGGCGGTCGTCGTTAGTATAGAGCACTTCGGTGCGGCCTTCGCCGTCGATCAACAACAGATTCGCACCCTCGGCCACCAGAAAGCAATCTTCGGCCAGCGGGTAGGGATCGCGATAATCCGAGCTGTTGCCGATCCGCCGCGCCCGCGAACGGTCGTCCGGTCCGGCAGTGGGGTCGACAACGGTCAACGCGCCGGCGTGTTCCTTGCGGCCGTGGCCGGGCGAGAAGATCGACACGACCTTGTCGGTATGGGGGATCGGCTTCGCATCGAGCATCACGGTGCCTTCCTGCTGGTTGCCGTAGAAGACCGTCTCGGCGGTCCCGTCCGGATTGCTCGTCCAGAGGTGGTGGTAGCGAACGCGGCTGCGGTCGATGTACTCCCACCGCATGTACAATACGCGTCCGTCCCAGAGCAGCCAGGGGGTGTTGTCGTGCTCGACGTTGGCCGAAAGGAGGCGGACGTTCTCCCCATTCTTGTCGCATCGATAACGCACGGCCACCGACGTGTGCCAGCATTGCACGAACCGGTTGCAGCGCGACGAGCAGAAGAGTATATCGCCGTCGGGCAGGTAGATCGGCTCGAGGTCGTCGGCCGGTCCGTCGGTCAGTTGTTTCAGGCCGCTGCCATCGACGTTGATTTCGTAGAGGTGGTAGTAGATCGAGTCGGCCCTGCGATAACAGAAGAGGATCTTCCGGCCGTCGTAATGCACCTGCGGATCGCGGATGCCGCCGCCCGGATCGTCTAACAGGACGCGGAGCTTGCCGCTACGGAGGTTCAGCCCGCACAGCTTCGCGCCGCCGGGCCCGTAGTTCATTTGCTTTTCGTTGTTCGAGCGGTGGCCGAAGTTCGCGTACCAATGCCCGTCGCCGCCGACCGATCGCACGGCAAAGACGACTTCCTCGACGTCGGCCAAAGGGCCTTCAAGCGCCTCGGCGAGCATCGGCCCGGGTGAGCGCTGCGCGGCGGCTGCGTTGTGTGGCGTGCAAAGAAAGATAGCAACGAAACTTACGGCCCCCACGGCGAAGGTCGACTTTGTCCTGCGAGAGATTCGCAACATGGATGTCCTCTCCTTGGCGAAGGTTACCTGAGGCAGTCGATCGCTCGGCTGCAACCGCTGCTTAGTATAGCGTGGCGGTCCCACAACCGATAGTGCCGATTCGTCGGGCAAGACGTCAATAGCCGGGGTGCAACGCTCTTTGCAGAAAAAACATCGGAGCTACCCGGTACGAACCCGCTCGGTGTCGATTCCCGGAAGCTCCGTCGGAACCGACAACCCGGCAAGGCGGAGGAAACCGGCCAACAGCAGATAGCCCGTGTCGGTGAGAATCGACTCGGGGTGGAACTGCAAACCGACCACCGGCAACGCGCGGTGACGCAACGCCATTACAGTGTTATCGTCGAGCCGGGCGGAGACTTCCAGACACTCCGGCAACGAGGTCTCTTCGACGACCAGCGAATGGTAACGGCAACCGACGATCGGATTCGACAGACCGGCGAACACACCCCGGCCGTCATGGTGGATCGGCGAACTGCGGCCGTGGACCGGTTCGGCAGCACGGATCACGCGGCCGCCCAACGCTTCAGCGATTGTCTGATGCCCCAGACACACGCCCAGGATCGGCAACTCGGCATGGAACCGGCGGACCAGTTCCAACGAGCAGCCCGCCTGCTGCGGCATGCATGGCCCCGGCGAGAGCACGATCGCGTCCGGCGCCAGCGCCCGCACCCCGGCCGCGTCGATCGCCGTGTTGCGGGCAACGTAGGTCGAGTGCCCCAACCGCCGCAGATAGCGGGCCAGATTGTGGACGAAACTGTCGTAGTTGTCGATCAGGAGGATCATGGATTCAGATTACTTCCCGCAAGGCCGCCCTGCAACCGGGGGGAGTGGGGAGACGAGAAAACCCCCCGAATTGCATTCGGGGGGATCCCGCCGATGCAATCGGCGGGCTTTTCGTACATTGGGCC
>JABMRB010000029.1 GCA_013202865.1 Candidatus Nealsoniibacteriota bacterium
AAACGCACTTAACTCGACCTAACCCGTGAAACCACAGTCACTTGACAACGGCCACTCTCTCCGGCACACTGAAAGATTTGACAACTTTACAAGCCAGACTGCGGGTAAACCTAAGGTTCAAGCGTACAAGACGAGGCAAATTCTCCAAGTACTCCAGTCCGCTGTCGGTGACCCCTGTGGAAGAGGCGTATAGCCGATAGAGGCTGGTCATGCCTTTGACGTGCTTCAGACTGGCATCGGTAATCGGAGTTTCAAAAAGGACCAGCATGTTGAGGTCGGTCAACCCTTTGAGGTGCTCCAGCCCCCTGCCTGTGACCTGCGTTTGAGCGAGGTTCAGGTAACGGAGGTTGGTCATGCCTTCAAGATGCTTCAGGCCGGCATCGGTAATCGGGGAACCTCTAAGGCTGAGATGCTCGATGTTGTCCAAACCTTCGAGATACACGAGATCGGCGTCCGTGACCTCCGCGAGAAAAAGGTTCAGTATCCGGAGGTCGTTCAGCCCCTTCAGCTTCTTCATGCCGAGGCTGCCGAATTCAGAGCCGCCACGCACGTGATCCACGCGCAGGACGCCAGGATCGCCAAGCAAACGATCAAACCAATTTGGCTCATCCAGGCAATCGATGTCGACGGAACCGCCCAGGCTCTGGATCTCGGCTGCCACCTTCTGAACCTCAGCGGCGGCCTGGTGTCTCGCTTTTGCGCGTTTCAATCTCGTCGCCAGCCAGGAGAAGCCGATCGACGCCACCACTACGAACACCAACAGCGAGCGAAGGCTGTACTGATACCAGCGGCGTTTGGGTTTGTCGGTCATGCTTGCTCCGTCAAGGACTACGAACTGATCCGTC
This sequence comes from Candidatus Nealsoniibacteriota bacterium, assembly GCA_013202865.1. Classification (GTDB taxonomy): domain Bacteria; phylum Planctomycetota; class Planctomycetia; order Pirellulales; family Thermoguttaceae; genus JABMRB01. Next base: position 846 of record JABMRB010000029.1, read on the forward strand.
AGTATACCGGTCTTCCTTGTCTCTGTCGCCCCGACCTCTTGTGACTACGTCACCCAGACGATTCGCCGAACAAGTCAAATGAAGTGGCCGACCCTCTAGCGGCGAATCATCTGGGCCACCCGCGGGCTAGTTCACGGTCTCGCGCGATCGGACACTTGGTCCTTCACACTGGGCGTTTCCCGCCCTCTCCACCAACTCTCCATCCCTCATTCCACCCCGCGGCGACCGCCTACCAGCTTCTCCGCCCCTTCTTGCCCGCCTCATCCGTTTGTGCAACAATCGAGCCGAACAGGTCTAAATCAAAACAAAGAAAGGTCGAATCATGCAGCCGAGTCCTTTTCTAGGCGTAGCGGTTCACGGTATCGGTGCCTTCTCTGCGGCAAGCTGCTATGCGCCGCAGAAACAGACGAAGCTCTGGTCGTGGGAAGTCTATTGGATTACGCAGGCGTCGGTTGCCTGGCTGATCCTGCCGATTACCGTCGCCCTGATCACGATCCCCGACTACCTGCAACTGCTTTCCGACTGCCCGAGCAAAGTGATGTGGAACTCGTTTCTGTTCGGCCTCCTGTACGGGTTCGGCGGGTTGACGTTCGGCCTGGGGATCCGCTACATCGGCTTCTCGTTGAACTACGCCATCGCCATCGGGATCTCGGCCGGCTTGGGTACGATCGTTCCGCTGATCTGGAACCCCAACGACGGATTTGTCTGGAAACTCGTCGAAAAGTTCAGCAATCAACCTGGGCTGGTTGTTCTGGCGGGCATTGTGCTTTCCTGGGTGGGGATCGTGTTTTGCGGCTGGGCCGGTGCCTTGCGCGAACAGTCGGGCGGCGACGCACCGTCGAGATACTCGTTCCGGCGCGGCGTACCGCTGGCGGTCATCGCCGGCATCCTCTCGGCCGTGTACAACATCGCGTTGGAGGCCGGCAAGCCGCTGGCAACGGCCGCTGCGAAGGCCGCCGACAGCGAACTGCTCTCGATGAATGCGATCTATCCCTTCTCCAACGCCGGCGCTTGGGTCCCCAGCTTTATCTTCTGCGCGATCATGATCGCCCGCAAGCGGAACGGCTCACAGTTTGTGGGGCTGCCGGACAGCGGGCCGTTTCGCCTGCCGTTCTACTACGTGATGGCGCTGCTGAGCGGAACCTTCTGGTACTTCCAGTTCTTTTTCTACGGCATCGGGCAAGCCCACATCGGCAAGGAGTACGAGTTCACCAGTTGGGCATTGCACATGGCCATGCTGATCCTCTTCAGCAACGTCTACGGCCTGCTCTTCCGCGAATGGAAAGACGCCGGCACGAAGTCGCGCTGGGTGCTCCGCGCCGGCATGGCGATCATCGTCGGCGCCACACTGCTCATCGCCTACGGAAACCACCTCGGGAAGTCGCTAACCCCATAGCAGGAGCAATCCAATGCAACGTTTCGGATGGGTCGCCAAAGCCAGACCCGAGTTGCTACAGAAGTACGTCGACCTGCACGCCGCCGCCTGGCCGGCCGTGCTGGCGCGCAACACCGACTGCAACTTGCAGAACTACTCGATCTTCCTGAAGACGCTACCCGACGGCCAGCACTATCTATTCAGCTACGTCGAGTACACGGGCGAAGATTTCCAAGCCGACATGCAGCGCATGGCCGCCGACCCCGAAATCCAACGCTGGTGGGCCGAGTGCAAGCCGTGCCTCGAAACGGTCGAAGACCTGCCGCCGGGTGACGTGTGGGCTACGATGGAGGAGGTATTTTATCAGGCGTGACCAGACGCACCGATGGGCAGCCCCTTCGGGCCTATCTGTACGGTTTCCGCGATCTGCAACAGGGCTGCTAGCTGTTGCAGTTACCGCTGCGCCGAGGCAACGCGCCGGATATCCGTGATCGACGGGAACTCTCCGGCCCTTTGAGTCGTCTCTAACCATAGCGACGCAATCAGGCCGCTGAGACGCTGTCACCGACGTGGCTTGGCCGATTGACTTTCGGGGCTTTCCATCCGTCCTGCCGAGCGTTGTTACATTTTTGTTACGAACCATCTGTGCCCTCAGGCGTCAATGTACTGTAGAGAGAATAGCAAGTAGCGATTTCCAGCGAATCACGATGAACGGACTGCCAATTATCGACGAGCTTCAGGCAACGGTGACGTACCGGCCGGCGGTCGGCCCGTGCGATACCTACCGAGGCGTGACCGAAACCGCTTCACCGCCTTCGGCCGGCACCGGCTGCAACTGCGGCGGGGAAGCCGGGCGTAATCGTAATCGGATCGGTCAATATCTACTGAAGGGAAAGCTGGGCGCCGGCGGCATGGGCGAGGTCTACGAGGCCGAGCACCGGATGCTCGGGCGTCGCTGTGCGATCAAGTTCGTCCGCCCGGAGGACCACGCCGATCCGTCGGCCTTGGCGCGTTTCGAGCAAGAGGTGCAGGCCACCGCCCGGCTGACGCACTGGAACACGGTCGACGTGTTCGACTACGGCCACACCGACGACGGGACGTTTTACTACGTAATGGAGTTGCTGCCGGGGATGAGTCTGGCCGAGTTGGTCGACGAGCACGGCCCGTTGCCGGCTGCGCGGGCGGTCCACTTGTTGCGCCAGGTGTGCCGGGCGCTGCGTGAAGCCCACGCCATGGGGCTGATCCACCGCGACATCAAGCCGGGGAATATCTTTGCGGCGACCCGCGGCGGGCTGCACGACGTGGCCAAGCTGCTGGACTTCGGACTGGTCAAGTGCAGTCGTAGCGAGGCGTCCGAAGCGTCGCCGGGGGACACCGCGCACGGATTCAGCGGTTCGCCTCTATTCATGTCACCCGAGCAGGCCGCCGACTACGACGCGGTGGACGCCCGTAGCGACGTCTACTCGCTCGGTGCGGTGGCGTATTACCTGCTCACGGGCCGACCGCCTTTTTCGGGCCGCAACGCCATGGCCCTGGTCAGGGCCCACTGCCGTGACGCGGTCGTGCCGCCGTCGAGCTTCCGACCGGACGTCCCGGCCGACCTGCAGCGCGTCGTGCTGCGGTGCCTGGAAAAGGACCCCGACGACCGGTTTCCCGACGTCGAAAGTCTTGAACGGGCGCTGGCCGAATGCGAAGCCGCCGACGGCTGGTCCGAGCAGCAGGCCGCAGACTGGTGGGCCGGGCGTTAATGCTCGGGCGTCTCGGCGTGCGACGTGGCCTGCAACCAGGAGTCAAAGACGCGGACCGACTTCCAGTTGTCCTTGAACTCTTCGATGAACTTATGATGTCCGTCGGCCTGTTGATACTTGTCGTGCGCGGCCTTGTCCTCGAAGACGAGATGCAGCGCGACGTGAAAGCCCCGGTCGTTGACCTCGCGGGAATGTTCCGTCACGAGCGTCCCGGCGGCGAACCAGACCGTGCCCGGGTGGTTTGAGAGATACTTCTTGCACCCGGCCACCAGTTTCTCCTGGGCGTCGGCCGAATCGTCCTCGAGCGTAAAGTAGACATCATGGCAGAGCATTCGTTTCGCATCCTTCTGTTGATCGGCCGCCGAGACAGGGCCATGGGTCGGGTAACAGGTCATCATCAAGCCCATCAGCACCAGGGCAATCACCAGCGTTTTCACGTCGTGTCTCCTTTGCAGCAGGGTAGGTTTCCGGTCGTCGGGCGCCCCCATTATGCCAGTTGGTCGTGCCGGTTGCCAGAGCTGAGTCTCCCGTACGTGGAGTTCTCGCTGATGGCACGCCTTTGCCCATGACCGTAGGCTGGGTCGAGCGGGCCAACAGGACGAGATCATGCAGGACGGGTCATATTGTGGGTAAGAGAAAGGCTGGAATCGCCGTTGCATTGAGCGAGGCCCACCTTCTGCTCTTCGGCAGCATTTCCGCAGCATTCCGCCTCGAACGCTTGACGACACTGTTAGATGAGGCTAGGCTACGGACCTTGACCAAATTCCGGCTTTCAGTCAAACGGTATTTGGGATGAAACGCCAAGTTATGAACCCTGCCGAATTGATGACCGCGATTGGCGACAGCTACCTGTGGCTGAATATACCGGACATTGAGGATTCGGAGTGTCGGCAGAAAGTTGAGAACGTGATCCGCGTTGAACGTCTCGCCGACGCAAAGACGGTGGAGAAGCTTCTAACGTTTGAGGACTGGCGAGAGAGGATGGTCGGCCACGTACTCGCTATTCGAAAAGGACCGCGACAGTTCGTATCCGCAATGCTCGATTCGCTGGCTGCTCCTCGTGGTTTAGCTATCGTTCCAACCTGTGCCGCGTTAGTGTCCGGCTTGGCGGATGATGAACCCAACGAATGGATGCCTCGTCTTCTTGCCCTTGATCGTTCACCATTCGAAGGGGATATAGGATGGTCACTGGACAAGATGACGTTTCACCTTGGATGGTCAGTGGAGGATCCAGGCGGTTACAGCCCAAACGACGGCAAGAACTTCGACCTACATCTCGCATTGTTCCGATGGGTAACGGATTCATGATTAGGTCCTTGCACTAAAGCCCTCGGGTGCCCGAAGCATATCTTCACCTTCGAGCGTGCCCCGGACGGTCTTGCAAATCGCACCGTTTCCTGGTACAATTGCTCAGGATCAGTGTGGCCAGTTGCGTTGTGCAGAATACATGATTGCGAGGATATTCCATGTCTAATACTGCGAGCCCCGACCAACTGCAAGCCGAATGGCTGGACCGTCTTTCGCAGTTCATGCAAACTGTCCAGGGTTGGGCTGAGGCAAGGGGTTGGTCGACGCGGCAGATCGAAGTAACGTTGGAAGACTCGCAGATTGGCAAGTACGAAGCGCCGGCGTTGCTTCTGCAAGAGAATGCGACTCGCGTGCTGCTCGAACCGATTGCGCGATCTGCTCCCGGTGCGGACGGAGTCGTCGACCTCTATCTAATGCCGGCATACGACGATATTGCAAGCCTCTACCTATATGATGATGCATGGCACGTGCATTACATGTTCCCGGGAACCGAGAGCGTTGGAGACATTCGGGATGCTGAGGCCAAGCCGCTCACCGATGAAGCGCTGCATGAAGTTCTCGAAGAAATGAGAAAGAATGCCGTCTAGCAGGTTCGATTGGATCAAGCGGGTGAAGGCCGTCGAGCGAGAGTATGGCCCGCCATCTCGAACGCGCGACTTGCTTGAGAGCGTAGGAGCAAGATGCAAGATACCGGATGACTGGATCCGGAACGCGCATCATGTGCGCGATTACCGCAACGTCCTGATCCATGAGCGAGAAGAGGAACAGGAACCCGTCTCGATTGCCAGAGCTCGAAGTCACTTGTGTTGCTTCTTGAGTAAGCTCCCGCTGACGTGGTAAAGTATCGCCCGCACTCCCCACTACTCCACCCGGAACGACCGCAACTGGCACGGGTACATCGTCAGCGTGATCTTGCCGTCGGCGGTTACGACGGGGCGGGCGGTGGCGGCGGCGGTTATCTTGCCTTCAGGAAACGTTACCGTCACGTCCTGCTTGGCGGTCAGCGACGTATTGATCACCGCGATCCAGGTGCCGTGCTTCTCGGTGTCGATGCGGCGGACGACGATCTCGACGTCGGACGCAGCACTGGCGATAACCTTACTCGGCAGCGCAGGCAGCGCTAGGAAGTTCGCGTTGAAGTTGCGGACGTACTCCGGGAAGCCGCGGCCGAAGTTGCTGCCGACCAGGTAGCCGATCATGGTCGGGTCGCCGTGGGCCATTGCGTGGGCCTCGGCCATCATGCAGTGGGGGCCGGCCCGCTCGACGTCGGCGACGAAGTAGTCGAGAATGTTCTTGTCGGCCTTGTCGAACATCATGTTCTCGTTCAGCGTGTAGTGACGCACCACGGCCAACCCGCTGCCCGTGCGGTAGGCGTCGAACGTTCGTGGCGACGCGGCCGTGTAGTTGCGGTTGATCGCGTGGGTCAAGAGCACGCCGTCGACGGCCCGGTAGCGCTGCGGATCGTCGGCCGGCCGGGAGTGGTGAACCTCCCAATCGCCCCAGTTCAGCCCGGGCGAGGTCAACGCGTTGTAGTAGAGGTCGCCGTCGACGACCTGCCGGACGGTCAGCGGCACGATCGGACCGCGGTCGCCGGAGGCATGTTCGTTGCGTGCGAGAATCGGTTTCCAGAGGTCGGGCCGGTCGGTAACCATCCGCGGGTCCCACGAGTTGAACGCCACGCCCGGTTCGCCCTGGCAGCCGGTCAACAGCACGACCGCATCGTCGACGCCGCTGCTGCGGAGATAATCACGCATGGCGGTAAGGAAATCGCGTCGCCGGCCGCCCCACCAGTCAATATACTTCGCGTAGAGTTGTTCGTCGTCTCGCAGCATCGCACGCGTAACAGGCTTGCCGCCGGTCGTCGCGGAAAACTGCCGCAAGGCACCGTCCGAAAAGCTGACCGGCATTTGCCCACGGGGGCGTAGCCATGCGCCGGCGAAGTTCGCTTTATTGCGCAGCCGGACGACCGTCAGGTCGAGCATCTTCTTGAAGTCTTCGTAGGTGTCCGGGTCGGTGACGTCGGCGTTGGCCGATTCGATCCAGGTGATGTGCGTGTAGGCGTCGTCGCGAGTCAACGGCCGGGCACGACGCTGATTGCCGAGTCCCTTGTAGCCCTTGCTGCCGGAGTATTCGTAGTAGGGCAGCACGTCGAATCCGTACCGGCCCATCATCTCGACGATCTCGGCCCAGAGGTGTTTTGTGGTGGGGTCGTGGAAGACCCAGTCGTGGCTGCCGCCGGGAGTCGAGTCCCAATGCTGGCAGGCGCCGAACTCCAGCAGGTCCTTGCTGTAGGTGTTCATGCCAAGGAACCGCATTAGCTCGGCCTTATGGCGATACCAATCGAGCGGGTCGGCAATGCCGGGCTGGTCGGTCTTGCGGTCGATGATGCCGTCGGCCATCTCCTCGCGCCAGAAGAGCCGACGGCGTGGCAGTTCCGCGGGCGGCAGGTTCAACGGCTGGGCCAAGGCGTCCGGATTGACCACCTCGAACAGCCGAATACGACTGACGGCCGCACCTTGGGACATCGGGATATTCCTGGCCGAGAACTGCGCGACGGTTACGTCGAAGCCGTCTTCCGGCGCAAGCGTGCGTGGCTTGGGGCCGCGGACGAGGCCCTTTTCGGGGAACCGATCGTGCAGTCGCATCAGCAGCGACCAGGTCTGCCATTTGCCCGAGAGCGGCACGTCGATCGATTCGGCCAGGTTGTTGACGTACTTCGCATGGAAGGCGTCGCCGAGTGTCGTGCCGGTATGCAGACCGCGCGATGTTTCGTTGCCCGTGTTGACGATCACCATGCTTCGCGGGGCGTCTTCGGGATATTCGACGGCCAGGACGTAGACGCCGCCGGGCCGCAGGAGCTTCATCCGGCCGATGCGGTAGGTGAAGTAGGCCGCCTCGCCCACGGTCGGCGGCAGCACACGGGCCTTGCGGCCGAGGATTGTTTCGATCCGGCTGACCCCGGCGGGCGATTCGGAGAACGGCCGGTCGGCGGCCGGACAAACGATCTCGTCGACCAGCGACAAGGTTCCATAGGGCGGCATGTCGACCAGCGGTCGCTTGAGCGCCTCCTCCCGTGCCTTCTTCAAGGCCGCCTGCCGCAAGGCCGCCTGCCGGGCCTGCTCGGCCTTGCGAGCAATCATCTCGCGGTAGGCCTCTTCGGAGTATTCGTAGACGGCGATCTCCGAGAAATTCGCCCCAGGTGTCTTCCGGGTGATCCGCAGGTAGCGAGTGGTTACATCCAGCTTCACTTCGGCCCAGGCGAGGTAGGTGGCACAATCGTAGGTCGCCACTTGGGTCCACTTGCCGGGCGCGCCGGCGCTGATCGTTACGTCGCCCTTGCCGTTGGTGTCGTAGAACCAGATGCTCGATAGGTTCTTCTGCCGTCCCAGGTCGAGCTGTGCGCTAAAGGGGAACTGCTTCCAGTATTTCGAGTTCAGTTCCCAGGAGGTTTTCGGTTTGCCGGCCGGCGGCCCGATGATCTCGCGCTGCTCGTCGATCATGCCCGACGGATCGCCGACCTTGGCCTCGTTGGTGAGCATTGTGGGCTTGAGTTCGACGCGTAGCTGTTGGGCCGAGGCTTGTATCGTAAAGGCAAGCAGGATCGTTGCGAGGATCGAGCCGGTGCCTATTGTGTGATTACGGTTCATTGGCGTTCCTTCTGTAGCTGCACTCGCCAGAGTGTGGAACTTCCCACGGTCTGGCGACCGTGGCTACCGTTCATTGAGGCGGACCCTCCGTCGGCCGAGCGGCTATCACGTCCGCGGCCTCTGCAAGCGGCTCTCCCTCTGCGGAGCCGAGGCAGAGCACCTTGCCGTCGGCGGTGCAGAGATAGAGTCGGCCGGCGGCGGCGATCATGCCGTCGAACCGGGGCATCGAGTCGAGTTGGTAGGCGGCGAGTTGTCGCCCGTCGGTTGCGGAGACGGCCGCCAGCAGACCGCCGCGTCGGCCGGAAAACGCGGCCGCTTGCTCGATCGCTTGCTTCTGCATCGCGGGGTCGTCCAGCGCCTTGACGGCCGCCTCTTCGTCGTGGACGTCGGGTGGGCCGGCCACAAACAATACGCCGTCGGCGAGCACCATGGCGGTGGTCTGCACCGACGCGTTGTCGGACCACGCCGGCACGAACCGCGTTACCGCCAGCGTTCTCGACTTGCCGGTTCGCTTGCCGTCCTTCTTGATCGGCTTGCGTTCGCTGCCTGCCGCAACGATCTCAGGCTGCTTGTCCACGGCAAAGAGGTGATACTCCAGCGGCGTGGTCCAGCGGTAGTATTTCCAAAGCCGCCCGTAGCCGTAGACCGTCTCATCGTCGAAGACCATCAGCCGCCCGGCCGGCGCCACGCGACCGGCCTGGTGATAGCCGCCGGCTCCGGACGCGAACGCCCGGCCGTAGACCCAATAGGTGCGGTGCCACAAGGTGTCGTC
>JABMRB010000030.1 GCA_013202865.1 Candidatus Nealsoniibacteriota bacterium
CCTGCCTGTTCGTGGCCGGGTTCGGCGGCGTACGCCACCCGTTGATGACCGTCGCCGCGTTGCTGCTGGCCATGGGCTGGTCGTTCGGCTACATCACGCTGGCCGTGGGACACCTGAATATCCTCAGCATCTCCTTCGGCGTGATCCTGATCGGGCTGGGGATCGACTTCGGCGTCCATTACGTGGCTCGATACTTGCAACTCTACGGCACGATCCGCCGCAGCGATCAGGCGCTGGTCGAGACGGCCCGGGGCGTCGGGCCGGGGATCCTCACCGGGGCAGTGACTACGGCGATCGCGTTTATGACGGCCGGACTGACGGAATTCACCGGCGTGGCCGAACTGGGGATGATCGCCGGCGGAGGCATCCTGCTGTGCCTGGTCGCCGCGCTGACCGTCCTGCCGGCAATGATCTATCTGGCCGATCGGCACCGTACACATCAGGTGCTGCCGGTGCCGCTGGACCTCCACGGCTGGCTCAACCCGTTGTTCGCCCGGCCCGGCGTCTTGCTGGCCGTAACACTCGTCGGCACGGCGGCGGTCGCCTTGGGGATGAACCGGCTCTGGTACGACCACAACCTGTTGAATCTGCAGCCGGAAGGCATCGAAAGCGTCGAATTGCAGAGAAAACTGATCCGCCGTAGCGACGAGGGGCTCTGGTTCGCCCTGTCGATCACCCAAGGTCCGGAAGAGGCCAAGGCGCTGAAAAGGAAGTTCGAGAGGCTGATCGAAGAGGGGCAACTGCCGGCGGTCGATCAGGTCAAGTGTCTTGCCGAGTTGTTCCCCTCGGAGTGCGAAAAGAAACGGCCGACCATTGAGGCGATCCATGCCCGGCTGGCGACGCTGCCCGAACGGGCGGCCATCATCCCGGTCGATCGGCCTGCCGAGGTCGGACTCCTGCTCGCCCGTGCGCAGACGCTGATTGCCAGGGAAACACCGACCTACGATCAAGTGGATCGGATCCGCCGAGCCTTGCGGTTGATGCCCGAGGCCGACGGCTACCACTGGCTGGCCTACCTCCAACAGCGGATGGCCGGCGACCTGTTGCACCGACTACACGAGCTCCGCGAGATGTCCGACCCGGAGCCGCCCGATCTGGACGATCTCCCCGAAGGAGTGGTGGCCCGATTCGTCGGCCGCGGCAAGAACAAGCATCTGTTGCAAATCTATCCCAAGGGCGACATCTGGGAGATGCCGCAACTCAAGGAGTTCGTCCGCCAGGTCCGCAGCGTCGATCCCAACGCGACCGGCAACCCGCTGCAAACCTACGAGGCCTCGCTACAAATGCAGCGGAGCTACAAGCAGGCCGCCTGGTACGCGCTGGCCGCCATCCTGCTGGTGCTCTACGCCGACTTCCGCAGCCTGCGCCACACCCTGCTGGCCATGGTGCCGTTGGGCCTGGGGATGCTGCAACTGTTCGGCATGCTGGGCCTGCTGGGGGTGCCGTTGAACCCGGCCAACATGATCGTGCTACCGTTGATCCTGGGCATCGGCATCGACGACGGCGTACACGTAGTCCACGATTTCCGCCGCCAGCCGGGCCGCTACCGCATGAGTCCCTCGACGGCCAGCGGCGTACTGATCACATCGCTAACCACGATGGTCGGCTTCGGCAGCCTGATGATCGCCAGCCACCGCGGCCTGCAAAGCCTCGGCCGCGTGTTGACCATCGGCGTAAGCTGCTGCCTGTTCACCTCACTGGTCATGCTGCCGGCGATGTTAGCACTATGGACGCGGCATCGCGCCGAGTCGCCAGAGCCCGACCAGACCGACGCGCTCGTCCGCCCGCATCCCCGACCGTCCGACGAAGCCCCCATCGGCCAACGCCCCCATCGCCGCGACCCGTCGCACCCGCCCGGCCCCACGCCGGCAACCCCGGCCCAACGCAGCCGACTTCCTGATAAGACGTGGTAAGCCTTCTTGTCTTTGCGTGATACTTCTTGCCACGGGGAGGAAATGGCTAACAGAGCCAAGGACCAGCTCGACTGGGGGGGCATTTGGAGTTGTAATCACGACACGGCAGGGCTGGATCGGCTTCAGACGGAACTCGACTGGGGAATAGGGTTTATTGGGACGAATTGCGCCGATTTCGTACCAATTCACGGTGCTGACTATTGACTTACATCAAGTGCCCTGGTAGAATCGAGCTGAGTTCACTTGACTTACATCAATTTCCGGGCGTATAATGTCGATAGAGGACAACGCAAAGCAAGGGTGCCCGGCAATCTTCGAAAGGAAGCCCGTTGGCCCCGCTGACTGATCCCACTCGACTTGAGGCGTACAAAGATGCGCTCAGCAACTGGAATCCCAGAGGGTACATCCAGTTCGACTTGACGGAGGTGGCACACCGGTGGATCAGGCGGGAACTAAACGGCATCTCGCTCAAGGAGATTGGCCGTCTGATGTACGAGTATGTCAAGGCCGGGGGCGAAATCGATGAAGTCCGTGAAACGCGTCCCGAATGGTCTGGCGAATACGAGTTTCATTATGACCTTCGATTCACGATTCAAGACCGACCCGTGTACATCGAGAGTCGCCTCAACTACCAGCTTCCAGTTATTCCAGACGATTCATCCATCCTAGTGGTAAACGTACATGCGCCCTAAACAATCAAGAACGGCGAAACGCCCACGAGGCGCCGAGCGGCCATTTCCGTGGCTATGCCGTCACTGCGGCAAGCGGGAAGTCGCGTTGGCAAAGACGAACTACGCTGCCGAAGTTCGCCACGATGGTCGTTTGCACGCGTTCACGATTGCCGATCTCGAGCTTCCGGTATGCCAAGCATGCGGCGAGAGAGTTTTCACCGAAGACGTGGACGCCCAATTCAACGACGCGCTCCGCGCGCACTTGAACCTGCTAACACCCGCTCAGATTCGCGATGCGATCACACGAGTCGGGATGTCGCAAAAGGATTTGACGAAGTGCTTGGGCATCGCCGAAGCAACGCTTTCTCGCTGGCTCGGTGAAGTGCAAATCCAATCTCGTTCAATGGACAACCTCTTGCGAATCTTCTTTGGATTTCCTGAAGTGCGCAAGTCGCTTTGCGGCAGTTCTCAAGTCCCTCATCTTGGACTCTCGGACATTGCGCAGACTAGTTCGTCGCGCCAGCGGAGGAAACCTCGGCATTCTGGTTCGACGACAGGAAGCACGTGGCCAGTTGACTGGAACGGGAAGCGATCTGCATGTCGACAAGTTCACAAAATCGTTGACAGTACGGGTAGTGCATGGGGAACGAGGAAAGTCGGATGAAGACCATTACATTCTTCTCGTATAAGGGCGGAGTAGGTAGAACGCTGGCTGCGACGAATTTCGCAGTATACTTGGCTAAACTCGGACTCAATGTCGTTATCATGGACTTTGATCTCGATGCGCCAGGCGTCGATTCAAAGTTTCCAGGCTTCAGACTTCCCGAAGGCCAACTCGGTCTCCTCGACTACATTCTGAGATTCCAGCAGGAGGGCTCTGCGCCGGGGCCGGTCGACGAAATACTCTGTCGTGTTCCTGTCTCTTCGTCGCGTCAAGACTGCACAGTGGGCCTGATTCCTGCGGGCGATTACCTCGCGGCGGATTATTGCGCGAAGCTAAACGAACTCAATTGGGCTGACGTGTTTTCGGATGAACGCGGTGTAGAGTTCTTCCAGTTGTTTCTCGAACGGATCAAGGAAGAGCTTTCGCTAGATGTGCTGGTGATCGACTCGCGCACGGGGTTCAGCGAGATCGGTGGTCTTTGTACACAACAACTTGCCGATGAAGCGGTGATCCTCTCATCGCTCGCGAGCGAGAGCGTGAAAATGACCCGTCACCTCGCCAAAATCATTCGCGAGAGCGAAATTGCGAGAAAACTAAACAAACCGGTGGAGACAAAGATTGTTGTAAGCCGCGTTCCGAAGCCCCGACGCGGAATTGACAAGTTAAAGGCAGAGTGCTGCAAGAAGTTCGACGTCGACGAAACGAAGTTGTTCTTCCTCTTTTCGTGCCCAGGTCTCGAAAGAGAAGAGTTTGTCGCGATGCTCGACACCCAAAAGGAAGAGTCGCTTATTGCAAGTTACATGCAACTTTTTCAAGGACTGGACGTCGAGGTCGCACAAGAGAGCATCAGGGAGGAAATCGAGCGAACAGAAAAGGGGTTACTTTCGTGCTCGGCCAACGAAGCCGAGGTCCGAATTCGCGAAATGGTTGCCCTGTTTCCCCATCCGGAAGTGTATCGGCGGGCGATGCGGTTCTTTGAACTCACGCGTCGTCCGGACGAGGCTTCAATTTTTGGTTTGCGCCTTCTTGAATTGCTGCCGGACAACAAAGAAGCGCAGTTGCAAGTCGCTCGCTTCGTACTTCACAGCGACATCAACGTGCGACACGGAGCGTTGGGACGACAGTACGGCCAACTGTTCGAAAAAGTCGACATCCGGCATTTGGTAGCTATTGCTGAGCGCGCCTATGCGACTGGAGATCTCTTGGTGGAGGAAAAGGTGCGGCTGGCGGACTTGTTAGAAGACCTGAAAGAGCACGCAAAGAGTTTTCAGATCGCGAAGGATTGCCTCGAATTCGACGAATTCGGCGATCCGGATGTAAGGAGCACTGCCATGGGGATTGCGGCTCGCACCGCAATGAAGTTAGGCAAGAAGGAAGAAGCTGCAAAGTTGGTGGCCAGCATTCCGCTTGGCAGGCTTCGGGGGACGCTGGCAAATGTCGCGGTTCAGCTCAAAGTTGATGCTGGTGACAAAGATGAAGCTTTTGAATTGTCGAAGGCGATACTGTCACGTGGGTTTACACCGGGAATTATCGGTACCGCAGCAGAACTCGCGCGAGAACTACAACGACAAAACGAGTTGGAAGAGGTAATCCACCTAAACCCCGAACTTGAATCTGGCATATTGCGTAATTCGGAGTCCATGTGGGAACTTGAGCAGCACGGTTTCGATGTTTCAGGCTTCCATGAACAGGCACGTGCTGCGCGACGAGTTGCCCGGCGGCGGCACTAGCGATCGTAAACCTTCTCACCCGTGCGGATCGCTTCGCGATTGCGGTGTTCGATCTGCTGGCGCCGGGCGTATTTTGCTTCGCGCTGCTGATCCTTCTCGCATGGGCGGAAGCCGGGCATGTCGGCGCGGGGATGCTCTGATAGTCGCTGTTGACCTTGGCGGATGATCGATAGGGCCTCGCGATACTCTGCGGCGCTGTGGTCGGTGAACTTCGTCAGACAGGGACTCAGCTCCGGGCGGGTGAAGCTGACCTGCGGGCCGCGGTTGCCGCCGTAGCTCATCTGGCCGTTCAGGTTTACGCCCGTCAGTTGGTCGAGCCGGTTAAGCTCGGCCCGGTCGATCGGCGAGCGGCCTGTGCGGCTCTCGGGGAAGGCGCAGGCGTAGGTTGGATAGTAGACGCCGTTGAGGTCCAGCCATGTGACGATCCGGTCGAACTCCTCCTCGGATAGTTTGACGTCCTTATGCTCGGGGACCTTGGGGCGGCGGATTTCCTCGACGAGTCGGCTGGCGTGCGAGCCCCAGGAGTAGGCCCCCTGGACCGCGGCCGGGCCGCCGCCGACGCACTTCACGTGTCCCTTGCGCCACAGTTCGTGATAGGCCGTGTTGAATGCCAGGCCACGGTCGCCGGCCAGGTTGAGCTTCTCGCCGGCCGGCTTGCCGTAGTCGTGGCACGCGACGCAGTGGCGGTCGAACACCGGCTGCACCTCGGCCGTGAATCCGAACAGCCGCGACGGGCCGTGCCAGTCGGCCGGCTTGCTCGGCGGACGCTTCAGTGCCAACGGGGTCTCTTCGTCGAGCGACGGTGGGGCCGTGCGGCGCTCGTCGTGACAGCCGATGCACCCGGTCTGCTCGCCCGACTGAACGACCGTGCCGCTGCGCATGGATTGGATCATCATGCCGTCTTCGTCGAGCAACTGGAAATAGACGAACGTATCGGCCGGCACGGCGAAATGGGCCGAGCCGTCGGCTTCGACCGGCACCGTGCCGAGGATGCGTTTGTTCTCCAGGCTGTGCCAGTTCATGCCGGGGGCCGTGTATCCTTGTCCGTTCCAGCTTCCCCAGGACCAGTGCCGTTTCTCGGGCGACTCGACCACGCGGAGCGTCTTGACGGTGCCGCGCCGCACACCCTGCATGTGTGTGCCGCGGTAGACGTCGGCCACGAAGAAATGGCCCTGCTGGTTGGCGAAGTCCCGCCGCGAGGGGATCACCGGCGGTCGCGGTCGCCGGCGGATCGGCATCGGGTCGTAGCAGCCGGCGCCCTCCGTGTGCAGCAACACTTCATTGCCGAACACATCGACAAGAAAAATCCCCATCTGCTCGCCGTGGCCGGTCATTCGCGAGCAGAGGAAGTGTTTGTCGCTCAACGGCCAGGGGTCTTCGTATTTCAGTCGCACGCGGGAGAACGAATCGCAGTCGAAGCCGCCGCCGATCCGCACCGTGTCGGCCATCTCCGGCGGCCAGGTCCGCAGCACGGGCCGCCGGCCGTCGACGCCGAGCCGCCGGTCGATGATACCCAGCGCCC
>JABMRB010000196.1 GCA_013202865.1 Candidatus Nealsoniibacteriota bacterium
TTGTAGTGACCCGATTCATCGGGTTTGGATTGCCAGAACCGCATGAATGCGGTCACTACAAACCGCCGAAACGCCCGCCCAACACGCGGCGATAGACCTCGGCCACACCGGCGGCCATGGCCTTCTCTGAGAATCGTTCGGCTTGGCGGCGACGGGCGTTGGTGCGTAGCGTGTGCCAGTCGACCTGACCGCTGGTGATTCGAGCGATTGCCGCCGCCAGGTCTTTCGGATCGTCGGGTTCGGCAATCAGGCCGTCGCGGCCGTCGCGGATCGCTTCCGGCGTGCCTTCCACCCGCGTGGCGACCACCGCCACGCCCGCCGCCATCGCTTCGAGCACCACCATCGGCAACCCTTCGCCAAAGAGGCTGGGTAGCACGAACAGGTCCATCCGGGCCAACTCGGTGTCGACGTCGCGGGTGAAACCGGTCCACTCGATGCAATCGTTCAAGGCGAGTTCGCCGGCCAGCGATTTGACCTCCCGCTCGTACTCGCCCGTCTCGAAACCGCCAACCGCCCTCAACCGTACGGCGATGCCTTGGCTGCGCAGCACGACCAGGGCTTTCAGGAGGACTTCGATTCCCTTGCGAGGGCGGAACAGGGCCACCGTGCCGAGTGTCCACTCGGCTTTCGGCCCGTCGCACGCCGGCGTGGCCGCTCGGCAAGGTACGCCGTTGGGAACCACCGAGATCAGTTCGTCGTCGAAGCCCCGCTCGCGGACGTGTTGCTTCAGGCTATTGGAGACGGCGATCAGCGCCGACGCCCGGCGAAGGCTCATCCGTTCGACCCATGCGTTGATCCGAGCCCGCCATCGCCGGGTTGAATCGGCGGCGGTCGGGCTGTGGACGTGATGCACCAGAGGCACGCGTGCGACGATCGACGCCGCCGAGGCAACCAGTGCCGATCGGGCCGTATGGGCGTGCAGCAGTTCATAGCCTTCGCGGCGGACAAGCCGTGCCAGCCGCCACACGACGCGAAGATCGAACCTGTGCCGCATCGGCAGTTCGTACAGCGGGGCGTCCGTGGCGTGACGCAGCTTGGGGAACCGATCCGGTTTCAGACAGGCCAGGCCAACCTCGAAACCGAGGCCCGGCAATTCCGCCGCCAACAGGTCCTGTACCCGTTCGGCACCGGCATAGTGCTCGCCGTTGATCACGTGCAGAACACGGGTCGTTCCCACGGCAACGCCCTGGGCGGGGTCGGTTTCTGCGGGGATGATCGCTTCGGCGACCGGCTCGGACATGGCGGCGGTGGTCATCTGGTGATCTCGCTTGCTTGCAGTTTGCCTGGGGCAGCGGGGCTTTCGTCCCGCTATGTAAGGATAGAACGGGAATGATGTGGATGGAGACTCGTGGACGGAGGAATTCACGGCAAAAGCCCACGGATTGCATCGGCGGGATATCCCCCGAATGCAATTCGGGGGCTTTTCGGTCGCGTGCGAGGCTCCGCGCTTTGCAACTGGCGTGTGTGACACGACTTACGACGATTACCCCCCATTCCAGCTAGTTGCCCACGAGTTGATATTCCAGATCGGGCGCCGCGGGGATATAGTACCGCGATCCCAATAAACCGTAGGCGAGCCGCCGGGTATATCCCGGCGCTTCCGTGGCGCGGGGGCAAGCCCCGCGGCTCGCTGGGCAAGGAGGCTGTCGTGAATCGGCACAATAGGACGTGCTTGCGAGTCGAAACGCTGGAGGATCGACGACTGCTCAACGCGGCCGGCTTCGGCGATCCGGTGGATACGGCGTGGTCGGGCTATCTCGGCGGCGGCCAATCCGACCAGGCCCGCGCGGTGGCCGTCGACGGACAGGGCAACGCCTGGGTCACCGGGCTGACGTACTCGGCCGGCTGGGTTACCGGCGGGTCCGATACCAGCTTCGGCGGCGATTGCGACGCCTTCGTCGCCAAGATCAGCGAAAGCGGGCAACTCCTCTGGTCCACCTACCTCGGCGGAAGTGCCGAAGACGAAGGACTCGGGATTGCCGTCGACGCCGCGGGCAACGCTTGGGTCACCGGCTGGACGAACTCCTCCGGCTGGGCCTTCGGCGGTTTCAACACGCAGCCCGGCGGCGGCAGCGACGCCTTTCTGGCCAAGATCGACAACAACGGCACGATCCGTTGGGTCACGTACCTGGGTGGAAGCGTCAACGACAGAGGGCACGACGTGGCTGTCGACACCGCCGGCAACGCCTGGGTCACCGGTTGGACGAGATCGCCCGACTGGGTCGGCGGCGGGTTCGACGTGACGTTCGACGGCGGCCCTTACGATGCCTTCGTCGCCGGTGTCGACACCAACGGACAGCCGCTCTGGTCGAGCTACCTCGGCGGCGGCGACAAGGACATTGGCTTCAGTATCGACGTCGACGTCGCCGGCGACCTTTGGCTCACCGGGCGGACCGCGTCGACCGGCTGGGTGGCCGGCGGATTCGATACGATCTTCGGCGGCGGCGACCACGACGCAATGGTCGCCAAGATCACCACCGGCGGAGAATTGCTCTGGTCGAGCTACCTCGGTGGCGACGCACGGGACAGCGCCACGGCGATTGCCCTGGATTCGGCCGGCAACGCCTGGGTCACCGGCTGGACCGATTCGGACGGCTGGATCGCCGGCGGGGAAAACTCCATCCCGGGCGGCGGCCTCGATGCGTTCGTCGGCCTGATTGGCGGCAACGGTCAACTGCGTTGGACGACCTACGTCGGCGGTGAGGAAGCCGACCAGGGACTGTGCATTGCCGTAGACGCTGCCGACAAAATCAAGATAGTAGAAATCACAGCAACCCCAAAAA
>JABMRB010000197.1 GCA_013202865.1 Candidatus Nealsoniibacteriota bacterium
GGGGCCTATTCTTCTCCACATCCATTCTCATTCTTTTTGTCCTCCCTCTCCTCAGAAAACCTGAACTCCAATCCCTCAAACTGCCCTCAATTCACCCACAGATTCTCCGGAAGAGCCTTCTTTTTCGCTTCCTTCAGCATGGTGAACATACCCTCTTCCAGCGTAGCGGCTTTCTCCTTGCCGAACAGGCGACTCCAAACCCCGCCGGGCGTGCCCGCCGTCGCGCCATCGACGAAGATGCCGTCGCACGAGTATTCATTCACGGCCTTTGCCGCGACATCGGTCCACCAGTCGCGCACCTGCGGTTGGGTGACATCGAAGCTGCGCTCGCCATGCGCCTTCTTCCCTTTCACGGCGGGTCGCACATATCCATCTTTCGGAAAATCCGCGTTCGACAGCTTCCATTGATGTTTCGGGATATCGCTGGACCAGTAGAACAGCACCTTCGCATCCGGATTGCGTTGCTTGATCGCTTTCGCCGCGGCTGCCATTTTCGGCTCAACGCTGATACCGTCACGGACAATCCCGCCGGTGAAAGCTATGATATCGAAATGGTCCGCCAGAAATTCACATTGATCCTGCGACAGCCCGTCGTCGATACCCAGATGTGCGTACAACGGCACATGATCCCAGCTAAAAGCCGGGCGGCCATCCTGAGCGTCCTGGGCGTCCTGGGCGTCCTGGGCGTGAATTGTAGTCGGAGCAAACAACAGCAGGGCTAAAAGCGTAAGTGCAAATCTCATGAACATTCTCTCCATGTCTGTTTGGTGGGGCACGAATAAAGTGGAAAGGATGGGGTCAGGGCGGTATTAGGTACTAAGCAGTCTTCCCAATCGCTTGACAGTCCCCGCTCTGACCCCGCGGGCAAAGTGTCCGTGGCACCCGCGCCGGGTCTTGCCTAGCCCGGAATACAAGCTCGAAGCGCAAGCGAGTGGATTTCGTCATAAGTAATCCACTCGCTTGCGCTTCGAGCTTGTATTTACCTGGCCGCCGCCATCCGGGCCTCGAAGCTTGCCCTCGCCTCTTTTAATACGTCGGCGTATTGCGGGTCGCTGACGACGTTTGTGTACTGATGGGGGTCTTTGACCATGTCGTAGAGTTCCTCACCTTTCTCGCCGTAGTGGATGTAATGCCAAGTCGCCGAACGGATGGCACCACCCGGGCGATTGTGGATCGACAGGGCCGTCTCGCGCACGGTTGCCTTTGGGTTGCGCAAGATCGGGGCCAGGCTTTTGCCATGTAGGTCGTTGGGAATCGGCAGACCGAGCAGTTCCACGCACGTGGGGTAGAAGTCGACCAATTCCACCAGCGACGACGTTCGCCCTGGTTTCATTCCCGGGGCATTGATGATAAACGGCACGCGTACGACGTCTTCATGCAGGTTCATCTTCTGCCAGAATCCATGCTCGCCCAGATGGTAGCCGTGGTCGGTAGTGAACGCGATCGCCGTCGAGTCGCGCAACCCCAGGCGGTCCAGTTCATCAATCACTCGACCGATCTGCTGATCCATAAACGAAACGGACCCGTAATAGGCCTGCCACATCCGCCGCCGGCTCTCCTGCATTTCGTTGAGCCCTTTGCCGTCGGACCCGCGGCCAACCTCAGGGATATCGTCCAGGTCACCCTCGATCTGCGGCGGGATCTTCATCTGCTCCTGTGGGTATAGATCGAAGAATTTCTTCGGCTGCACCATCGGGAAATGGGGCCGGACAAATCCCACGGCCAGAAAGAACGGTTTGCCCGCGCTCTTTCGCTGCCTGAGCAATTCGATCGCCTTGGTCGCAGCCATGTAGTCCGCTTGGTCCGAGCCGTCTTCCTTATCCGACTCTACCGTGGCGAACATGCGGTTCGGGCCCTTGGCGTCACGCCCCTGAACCTCGCGCGTTACAATACCCATGTTGAGCAGCCGATAGAGCCCGGGCGAATACGTTTCGGCCGACTTGGTGTTGTAGCGCTCGGTCCAACAGGCGGCGACGTCCGCCCCGTTACTGCCGTCGAGCTGTGCGTGCGGCACGGGCATGTGAAATATTTTGCCCACCCGGGCCGTATGCATCCCGAACTTCTGAAGATGCTCCCCGATAGTCGGTGCCGTGGCTTTCGACTTAGGATAGATGCTCCGCATGATCGAAGGTCGCGACGGCGCACACGCCAACCCCTGGCAGTAGGCCCTCTCAAAAACCATCCCCGACTCCGCAAGCCGGTCGATGTTGGGTGTCTTGCATACCGCGTTGCCATAGGCGTTAAGCACGCTAGCTTTGAGATCATCGGACATGAGGAAGAGGATGTTCTTGATCTTGCCCGGCTTCACGGCCTCCGTCTTCAACTCAGCACACCAGCCGGTGCTCAAGAATGAACACAACGTCGCCAGGGTACAAATCGCTCTCATATTCAAGGATCTAATCATTGTCTCCCTCCTTCTAGGTTTCCTTTCAGGCCACCCGGCCTGATTTCTTCATTGCCATATTGTCGCACGATCTCACCAGCGGTACAATGCTCTTGTTGCAATGTACGGACACCTTTGCGGCAAAGTGTCTGTGCCACCCACAATGCTACAAAGGAAACTGCTGATGGCATCCCGAAAGCAGACGAAACTCCTCGGCCGGTCGGCCGTCTCGCGGCGACGGTTCCTCGCCGCGGCCGCGGCCGTTTCCATCGTGCCTCGTCACGTCCTTGGCGGTCCGGGGCGGCAGCCACCGAGCGAAACGCTCAACGTCGCCGGCGTCGGGCTTGGCGCGATCGGTTCGGATAACGTCAAGGCGTCTGCGGCCGAGAACGTCGTGGCGCTGTGTGACGTTGACTCGCGGATGGCTTCGGTGACTTTCGGGCGTTATCCCAAGGCGGCTCGCTACACGGACTTCCGGCGGATGCTCGACAAGCAGCGGGACATCGACGCGGTGATCGTTGCCACGCCGGACCACACGCATGCGGTGATCACGGCGGCCGCCATGCGGCGGGGTAAACACGTCTATACGCAGATGCCGCTTGCCCACAGCGTATGGGAAGCCCGGCAACTGACGGAACTCGCCAGGCAGACGGGCGTGGCCACGCAGATGGGCAACGAGCGCTATTCGGCTCCGACGGTCCGAAGCGTGTGCGAGTGGATCTGGGCCGGCTGCATTGGGCCGGTTCGCGAAGTGCATTGTTGGACGAACCGCCCGCAGTGGCCTCAGGGTATGAACCGCCCCGACGGCAAGCCGGCCGTGCCGTCGCACTTCGATTGGGATCTTTGGCTCGGTCCGGCCGCGGACCGGCCCTACCATGGCGAGTATCATCCGTACAACTGGCGTGGCTGGCGGGACTTCGGCACGGGGGCCTTGGGGGCGATGGGGTGTCACGTGATGGACGGCGCGTTTTGGGCGCTGAAGTTGGGGCAGGCCGACGCGTTCTCCGTCGAGGCCGATTCGGTCGGGCTTACCGACGCAAGCTACGCGAAGGCGTCGACCGTCCGCTATCGATTCCCGGCCCGCGGCGACATGCCGCCGGTTAAGCTTGTCTGGTACGACGGTGGCCGCCGACCGCCGCGTCCGAAGGAGTTCCCCGAAACACGCGAGTTCCTCGGCAGCAACGGAACCATCTTCGTCGGTGAGAAGGGGATGTTGACCTTTGGCGCCTTGACGGCCGGGACGGGTCCGGGGCAGGCGGGGCCGCGGTTCATTCCCGAATCACTGCGGCAGTCCTTCGAGCCACCCAAAGCGACGCTCCCGCGGATCAAGGCCAAAGACCGGTGGTTCGGCCGGCACGTTCAGGAGTGGATCGCAGCGTGCAAAGGTGGGCCTGCCGCGTGCTCCCGCTTCGAGATCGCCGGTCCGCTCAGCGAGATCGTCCTGCTGGGTAACGTCGCCCTACTTTCGGGCAAGCCGATCGCGTGGGACCGGCGGACGATGAAGATCGCGGGTCAGTCGGCGGAAAACGGGCACCTTCGGCGGGCGTACCGCGATGGCTGGAGTTTGTAGTCGCGAGCAACGCCGGAGTGGGGTGGGTCGGTGAAGAAATGAAGCGTGTGGGCAATGGAGGATTTCGATGCGATGGGCGCGGGGGCAAGCCCCGCGGCTCACTTCTTCTCCTCCTGCTTCTTCTTCACTTCCAACACGAGCGTTACGGGGGTGCCGATCGGGGGGATTCGCTCGGTGAAGGCTTTGCACATTCGGGCGGAGTCGGCCTGGCTGCTCTCGACGGGTAGATCGAGCATGGCGGTGGAGAAGTTCGACACACAAATAAAATCGCCCCCCTCGGCCAGGTACTGATTCCGTCCGTCGGCGTCCTTCCAGAACCCGCTGCCGCCGAAAACCCAGTTGTGGGTCATCGCCTTGTCGGTCTCGGTGTCTTGAATCCAGTCCTGGGCACGGACCGTCTTCCGTTTGCCATCCTTGTCCTTGTAGGAGACGGAGATTTCGATCTCGGAGCCCTTGGCCGGGGTGTACACGGGCTGGAACTGGACCGGATGGCCCGCCTCGGCCCCGATGGCCAACAGCCCGGCATGGACCTTGAACGCCTCCACGTCGACGGTGACGATCGCCTCGTGTTCCTTCGTCTGCCAGAGACAGGCAAACATCTCCAGCGCGGCGTCGGTCTGGCAGACCTGGCCGATCATCACCACGCGACCGATCTTCTGGTCGACCCAGAGAGGCTTCTTAGGATCGAGCTTCTTGAGGTTCTCCGGATTGTCGACCAGGGGAGCACCCAGGTCGGGCATCTTAGCAGGGGCATACGGGTCGGGGCCCGGCTCGGGATCGGGCTCGATGGCCGGGTCGGGTACCGCATCGGGATCGGGGGTGGGCTCGCTATCGGGCTCCGGATCGGCAAGGGGGTCGGCGTCCGGCTCCGGATCGGTAGAAGGTTCGGGGTCGGGCTCAGCGTCGGTTTCAGTGCTGGGATCGACATCGGGTTCTCCGTCGGGCTGGGTGCCCGGCTCAGCGTCCGGATCGGTTGGTTCGTCGTCGCCGGACGGTTGATCCGGGTTCACCTTGGGATCGGCCTCGGGAAGCGGGTCGGAAACCGTGCCCTTGGCGGCATTCTCATCCGCATTGTCCGCCTTGGGGGGAATGGAATTCGCGTCGACCGTTTCGGTCGATTCTTGCGGACAACCGGCGAAAACCACCACAACGGCGGCCACGACCATCCATCCGACGTATTTTCGCGTGCTCAAATGTCTCACAATCATTGACCTTTCGAGGAAATGTGGGAAACTGTCGTTCTCTGACCTGTCCAGGATAACCACTTTCCGGGCGATGGTTCAATAGCCGATTCCGCCAGATTGCCATACTTATTGCACCAGACGAGCCGACGCAACATGACCACGACGAATTCCCCAGAAAAACCACCATTGGCCGGGCCGGCTCGGATGTTCAACGGCACGGACGGGAAGATTTGGCACAAATCGGCACCGGCGGCGGTGTGTCGGGCCTTCGCGGCCGGCAAGCACGCCGATGGCTGGGCCTTCTGGCAGCAGCATCTGAGAGAGCGATCCGCTCCGGCCGACTTGACCTCGCTAACACCCGGCAAGAGCGATCCGCTGGCCTGGGCCTTGCCCGAACGGTTCGAGTTGCTACCGGTTCCGCCGTGGCTCCAGGCCATCGAGCGGGCACCGGAAGATCAGCGGCCGGCACGGGAGAAGGAGTTGCTCCAGTGGCTGGCCGAATCGGCGGGCACGGCGGACGAGGCCGGCTATGCCCTGGAGGCGTTGGCCTGTTGCCGTGCCTTGCCCCGGTTGGCCGCCGTCCTCTCCTCGGAGGTTTGGTGGGCCCTGTTGGATCACCTCTTGGCTGCGGCGGCCGACGCTGATGGCTTGGAGCCGGACGTCCATGGCGAAGGCGATACGGCGCTGGTCCACCAACTTCTAGCCGGTGAGCTGCGCCTGACGTTGGCCTACCTCTTTCCGGAGATCGCGGCCTGCCGACGGTTGAAGTCGTCGGCCCGGGCGGCACTCTCGGCCGGGTTCGCCGATTTGCTCGACGGCGAGGGGCTGCCCCATGGGAACCTGCTGCCGCTGTTGCGACCGCTGGCAGCCTGCTGGACGCGCTGCGTTGCCATCGGCGAGCAGTTCAAGGGCGGGTGCTGCAACCAAACGGCAACCGAGCAATACGAGTGGCTCGTCCGCCAAACCCTGCGGCTGCTGCGGCGCGACGGCACGCTGGTCTTCGATGCGCCCGGCGCAAAGCGGCTCGACGGAGACTTGCTCGCCGCGGCGTTGCGGTTCGGCGGCGACGGCGACGACCACGAAATTGCCGAGTTGCTGCTGTCGCCGAAGAAATCCGCCAAGCGGCCCACCGACTTGTCGCGCCTGCCGAAGGTGGCAATGCACTCCCAGTGGGCCTCGGTGGCCGTGCTCCGCCGCGACTGGTCGCGTGCGGCCGAGCGGCTCGCGGTCGTCTATGCCGGGCAGTCGCTACGGACGGAGTTCGCGTGCGGCAAGGACGTGCTCTTCTCGGGCGATTGGCCCTTGGACGTCCGCCACAACGGCGAGCCGGCTACGCCCGTCGACGATTGGGAGGAGTCGTGCTGGATTAGCGACGACGACGTGGACTTCCTGGAGGTTCAAACCGAACTGAGCGGGGGCATTCGCGTGCAGCGGCAGATGTTGTTGGCCAAGCAGGACCGCTTCCTACTGCTGGCCGACGCCGTGCTGGGCGATCGGCCTTCGGGTTCGGGTGGCAGTTCAACTGCCACCCCAACGTTGGAGTATCGGAGCCTTTTGCCGCTCTTGCCGGGCGTGTCGTTTCGCGGCGCGGAGCAGAGCCGCGAAGGACTGCTGGTCGGTCGCAAACGTCGGGCGATGGTGTTGCCGCTGGCACTGCCCGAATGGCGTGCTTCGGGTGGGGATGGTAGTTCAACTGCCACCCCAACGTTGGCCGGCGAGTTGACGCGAACCGACGAGGGGCTTCAACTGCAACAGTCGAGCGCGTGCTGCCGGCTGTACGCTCCGCTACTGCTGGACCTCGATCGCCGCCGGATGACCCGGCCGTTGACCTGGCGTCGGCTGACGGTGGCCGAATCGCTGGTCGTGCAGCCGGACGACGTGGCGGTCGGCTATCGGGTGTCGGCCGGGCGGCAGCAGTGGCTGATCTATCGTTCGCTGGCGAAGCCCGCCAACCGCACGCTGCTGGGTCACAACCTGTCGAGCGAGATGTTGGTTGCCCGGTTCGAGCGTAGCGGCGAAGTCGAGCCGCTGGTGGAGATCGAGTAGTCGGGAGACAACGCCCCCGGACTGCGTTGCGGAGGAGCACGGCGGGCAAGCCCGTCCGCTAGACGTTGATGGGTTCTTCCGCCCTGTTGCTGACGATTTGGCGGATGTCGTCGCGGGCGCGGAAGAAAGCATCGACGACGTCCGGGTCCCATTGTTGCGCGGAGCCGGAGCGGAAGATGGCGTCGATCTTCTCGTCGGGCATTCCCTGGCGATAGGGCCGGTCGCTGCTCATCGCATCGAAGGCGTCGGCCACGGCGACGATCCGCGCCGATAGCGGGATCTTCCGGGCGACCAGGTGATGCGGATACCCGGTGCCGTCCCACGATTCGTGGTGGTGCAGGATCACCGGCAGCACTTCGTCGAGTCTCCCCAGGTCGGAGAGGATCTTGTGGCCGATCTCGACGTGTCCCTTGATGTGCTCGTATTCTTCATGGGTGAGCTTACCCGGCTTGCGTAACACGCTGTCGTCGGTGCCGATTTTTCCGATGTCGTGCAGCA
>JABMRB010000198.1 GCA_013202865.1 Candidatus Nealsoniibacteriota bacterium
ATTGTCAACTGTGTAGGCCTGACACCTATGCTTACGATAATTCTCTCGGTGTCTGCCCTATTATTTGCCCAAAGCACCTCAAACCCAATTTTTCGATATAGCTCAGAAAAAGTCTTGTCCAGATAATATGGGAGCAGGAGAAACAAACTATTCTTATCTGAGGACTCCTGTGAACTCATTGAAAAATCTCCTCCCAACGATCGAGATCAGGGTGCGGTTTACCGCATCGGCGGGATTGATTGGTTAGGCAAATGTTTTCATTTTGTCCAGTGTCAAGGGCAGACTCCAATATCATTTTATCCGTCTAATTTCGTTGACAAGTTCATCGAGATGGCTGCTTCGGCATGCCCTGGCTCCGGATGCAATGAGATCGGTATTGGTTTCATCTTCAAAGGTAAAGACCTTTTGACCACTCTCAAACACTCTGCGCACGGTAGTCCAGGTCTTTCCATTTTTAGAGGCGTGGGGCACAAGGATTGCTTCAGCTAGCGCTGCAACCCTATCGTTCCGAAGAATGGCCTGGGCCGAAGTGGCCCGTCGGACTTCATCACCGAAAAAAGACAAAACAAGCAGCCGTCCTTCTGACAGTGCTTTTCGGGCCGCCTTACCCATCCGCAGGTTACGCAGGCTTCTTGCCGGGCAGAGAATCACGGGCTGAGCGCCTCGCAGCAGTAAATCCAGGCACTCCCGCTCCATCGGAGAATGGAACCCCCCGATCATTATCACCTTTTCGTCTCTCAACCCGCGAATGACGTCGAAAGTCTTGATGATGATGCTACCCGGGCATTGGATAGAACAAATCAGGCCAAGTAACTGATTGCGGAGGATACCGGGGTCGCCCAGCGCATAAAGATTCTGAGGCGCGGTGTCGGCCAACCGCTCCACCAGGATTGGCGGATAGGTTCTGTCCCCCGGTTCAATTCGTTGTGCTTTCAATAGCCGCTTCCAATGATTCACCCGGTAAAACCGGCCTGATGGACAGTCGCTCTAAACCGGGAATAAATTGTGGAGTCACTGCCTCCACAATCTGCGAATAGATCAGATAGAACTGACGGTAACGGTAAAGCCCCCGCCACTCACATCGGCTAAGTCCTTGCTTTTTAAGCGTCCTGACCAGTTCATCCATCAGCCGGGCGCCGTATGCAGCCCGGTCCACGCCCTGGCGCTCGTACTCCTCGATATAGCCGCCTGGTATTCTGGATCACCCGAACATCTCCATATCTGATCAGCGTTCTTTGTCCTTCGGCGGATTGGAATTGGGGTCATTGACCTCTCCTCGGTATGCGTGCGATAAACAAGTTGCGTTCGTGGTCCGATTCCAGTTCCAGAGCCGGGACGGCCGCTAGGGCCCGTCGGATTCCCGTACCGATGCCGCGATAGGGGAGTTCGTTGCCTTTGGTTGCAAAAGAAGCGATAAGCGGATTACGGATGACCGACACGCCGTTGCGGATATTCTCTACGGTAATATTGTTTGGCAGAGCGCCTGGGCTGATCAACTCGATGCGATTGTCGAATAACATGACCCGCCATGGCGCGGAGATGAAGTAGTCCCTATGCAGCAGCATGTTGACGACAAGTTCTTCCAAGGCAGCCGGGGGTACTTCCAGATCGCCTTCCGTATTAAAACCTTTTTCGTCTTGCAGTCGCCGCAGATTGCGGGTGAGAAAGGAGAACGTCCCCTTGTACAGGTCACGCAAGCACCCTTCGATGTCCTGACTGTCTCGGTATTTGTCACCGGCAGGATCGTTGCCGACGAAGGATACAGCCTTTATGACAAAGGCGGGGCGATGTCTTTGAGGATTGCGCCCAAAAAGCATAACTCCGGCGAGATTGAGCGTCGCCTCACGCGCCAGACCGAGATTGTTCAGCAATTGGCTGAGCGAGATCCCAGCCTTGTCGAACATATTGTCGAGAGGCTCTCCATACTGATTCTCAAAGAAAGCGTCGAAGTGCTCCAAATCTATGTCTCCGGATGTGGTGCCCTCGACAGGAACCCCATCCGCGTGAACGAGCTCAGCACTCTGAAGCATCCTCTGGACTTCCTCGCGGGAAGTTACCCGGCGCTTGTCCGCTCCCGACTTTACCCAGAATACGCCATCGTTGTCGGCGTATGGCTTTGAGATGCCTTCAGGCACGGTGACGACCATGACCAATAGCCCGCCAACAGGGATGTTCTCGGTTTCGGGGTTGATAGATGGACGGACGCAATCGGTTGCAGTGTTGGAAATCAGGTGATTGATCCTTCGTATGTCGTCGGACGACAAGCCGATAACCGAGCCGGTATCATCAACGCCGATCAGAATCCTGCCACCCTTGCGATTGGCAAACGCTACCATTTCACCGGCCAGCGATTTGGCATTGGTGACATCCTGGCTCCGCTTAAATTGAGTTCGGGTGTCTTCACCGCGATTAATCAATTCAATGAGCTCTATTGCTTCCATAGTTGGTAAATCTCCTTCCGGCGGGCGAAGGCTTCATGCCCGCCTTCCATGATGGATACGATAGCCTTCTGAATCCCGGGCTCGTCAATGCTTCCTACCTGGATATCAGCGCTTCTATCGGCAAACGAACACGCACCGACCTGTTCCGCGTCGCCCAGGACAGGGAAATTGGCGTTGTGTGTCGCAAAGATAAACTGGATACTCTTCTTAAGCGTCCGTACTAACTTGATGACATCCTCAAAAATGGTCTGGTTGTCCAAGTCGTCCTCAGGTTGGTCAATGACGATGACATCGTTATCGCGCTGGCTCAGGATGAAGAGGATCAGTGCTGAAGCCCTTTGCCCCAGCGAGTGATCTCGCAGCTCCTTTCCGTGGTACTCGATTTGAAAGATGTTCGGCACCTGCCAGGTGAGCAAGTAAGCCTTGGCTTCGTTGAAGTACCTGCGAAAAATGTCACCTGAAACTCCAAGGCTGCTGCAGATCGTATCCAGCCCCTCGTAGACCGAGATGAAATCCGGATGCGAATCCAGCACACCCTTCAAGGTTGCCTCCCGGAGCTTGCTGCCACGGAAATGGTTCTGCAACTCTTTCAGAAATGCAACCTTGTCGCCCTTATACTGGGGGACTATTCGAAGCGCCGTCTGGCTTTCGTTGAGTTTCTTAACTTCCGCTTCGATCTGCTTGAACTCCTGGTGCCACAGGGCGGAAAGCCGCTTCAGTTCCTTTAGAAGCTCGTCTCGAAGGGCGTTCTTTCGTGTACGGCTCTTAGCTATTTCTTCAAGTGCCAGTTTGGCTTTCTGCAATTCGGTGTTGAGCTTTACGAAATCGTCCGGGCGAACACTGAGGCCCCCTGCTTGTTGGAGTTGCTCGCTCAGCTTCCGCTCGATGGACGCGAAATCGTCCTTGAGCGCCTCGCGACGACGCTCCAGTTCAACAAGTTTCTCGCGCAAGGTGCGCGCATCGTTGCGCGTCGCGGTTAAAACCTGCCGCGCGCTTTCAGGGGCTTTGCGTATCCGGTCAAGGATAGCGTTAATGTCTGCGATGACATCGGCGTTTTCTTTGGATTTAAGAGTGGGCTGCGCGGCCAGTTCAGATTCCTGTTCCTTTAAAAATGTGTCGAAAGATCGGACAAAGGTATCCACAGCATCGGCGACGCGCCGGGCGTTCGTAACGTCAGCATTGAACGCCACCTGACGTTGAAGCTGCTGCTCAACGCCGTACTTTTTAAAAAGCTCCAGGCGAAATTCTGTGTCCTTCCGCTTGCTCTGGTATTCCTGCTCCAGCGTGTCCAGGTCTTTCAGTTTGTCGAGGTGCGCCATGACGTCTATCACTCGCTGGCGTTGGGTGACGATCTCCCGGCGGACGGCATCGAGCTTCGAGCCCAGCAGGCGTTTCACCAGTTCGCCCTCGGAACCTTCGCCTCGCTTCACC
>JABMRB010000002.1 GCA_013202865.1 Candidatus Nealsoniibacteriota bacterium
ACGCTCGGTTATACAAACATCGCCCTTACCGCGCCAGCCCACTTTACCTAGAGTGCGCGCTGGCCCTGGGGTTTTCCTAGCAGAAGCGGCGAGAGCAGAGGCGGCGAGAAATGTCAACACGCTGAATAGTCTTTATTTGAGAAAAAGGGGTCAGGACTCTTTGTTTCCAGAAAAGAGTCCTGACCCCTTTGATTCGTTACAGCGAGCTGAGCTTGGCGAAGTTGAGCGTGGCGGATAGCGGGAAGACGCCGTAGATGCCGCGGGTGAAGGCGAGCTCGATGAAGTCGTCGGCTACGAGGATCGGGCTCTTGGGTACGATGACGACGTCCGAATCGTTCAGCCAGATCTCGCCCGGGGCGCATGGCTGGCGGGCGTGCAGGATGGCGTCGAGGTCGACCATCGTGGCGAGCAGTCGCCAGTCGTCACCGCGGCGCAACACGACGATCTGGCGTAGATGGGCGCCGTTGTTCCAACTTCCCGCCATGGCCAGGGCCTGCAACACGGTGGTCGGTCCGCTCAGCTCGAACCGGCCCGGCGCCCCCACTTCGCCCAGCACGTAGACGTAGCGCGGGGCGCGGGTGACGAGTACGGGGATGACCTCGATGCCTTCGACTTCGCGCCGGTAACGCTCGGCAAGTTCCTTGCGGGCTTCGTCGAGTGTGAGGCCCTGGACGTAGACCGAGCCGAGCGCCGGCAGCGCGATCGTGCCCTCGGGCGTGACGCGGACGAGTTGGCTCTGGCCGCCGATGCCCTGCCGGCGGTCGACCGAGGCGCGGAGGTCTTCCAGCTTGGTGTTGACCTTCATCGGCGTGACGGTGATGGCCGGCACGTTGTAGTACTTCTTGTAGCGCTGTTCCAGATCGTCGCGAAGCTGGGTGATCGTCAGTCCGGTGGCATGGACCTGACCGAGCAGCCGTAGCGTGATCGTGCCGTCGGGCTGGACCAGCAGCCTGCGGGAGAGTTCTTCGCCGGTGAACGATTCGACCTCGATTTCGTCGCCCACGTTGAGCTTGTAGGGCGTGGAAGTTTCCTCCCGGGTGAGCCGGTAGATCAGGTCGAGTTCGTCGTCGACGCGGAGGCGATACTCCTGGACGTGGGGCAGCCGGAAGTGGCCGATGTACTCGCCCTGGGCATAGGCTTGCCAGGCGATCATCCGCGCCGACTCCCAACCGCGGCAGTTGCAGGTCGAGCAATCGACCGCACAGATCGGACACGGGGCGGCCGGTCCCAGCGCCTGGCAGAGGAGGATCCGGCTGCGGGTTTCCGGGCTGCGGGGGATGTAGGCCGACAACCCGGTCCGTTGCGGTTGCGACCAGGGCCAGATGCCTTGCCGCGTGGCGGTCGGTGGCGACGGTTGCCGTTGGGGCACCTGCGGAGATGCCGCGCCGCCCGGTTGCGTGGCGCCGGGTTGTCGCACGAGCGGGCGGTTGTTGCCGGTCTTGGCGAACGTGGCGGGGTCGACCCAGCGAATCGCCGGATGGGCGCCGCCGAGGATCGCCTTGCGGCGGGCGGCTTCGGTCTGCGCGGCAATGGCCAACTGCTGCCGCGCGTGTTCGGCGATCTGCCGTTGCCCGAGCCGGTGGCTGACCACCGCGAGGTTGCGCCAAGTGCTCGACTGCGCGTGCAGCGAGAGGCTGTACCGCAACATGGCATGCGCCTCGCGATCGCTCCCGGCGCGGGCCAGCAGGACCCCCAGATCGTTGGCAGCCAGGTGGTTGCCCGGATAGGTGAAGATGGCCGCCTGGTAATAGAGCATCGCCTTGGAATCGGCGGCGCGGACCATGCCGGGCTGGTCGGTCGCCAGCGTGGTGTGCAGCTTACCGAGCGCGTGCAGGGCCATCGAGGCGGCCACTTCTCCGCCGGCGGCGGTGGCGAGCTGTTCCTGGGCAAAGGTCAGGTAGAGCCTCATGGCCGACATGGGGGTCATGTTCGAGACGTCGGCATCGGCGAGCACGGGCGTGCGGTGTCCGCCGACGATTGCGGCCATGTTCAGGTCGGCTTCGAGCCGGGAACCCCGCGGCAGGAAGTCGTCGGCTTCGCGGACGGCCGCCAGACCGTCGGCCAGGCAACGGCTGTGTACGGACGTCTGCTGCTCGGTGTCGCGTCCTTGGGCAATCAGCCGCAGCGCGCCGACGAACTCTGCACGGGCCGCGTAGTAGGCCCGGCGCCCGGCCAATTCGTAGCCGTGGCGAATCCGGCCGTCGGCCTGCCGGGCGAGCTGCTCCAACTGCCCGGAGCGTGCGGTCGCACCGGACGGCGGTGCCAGCGACGACGATGACGGCTCCGTGGGCAATGGCGGCTCGGCGGGCGACGACGGACTCTCGCAGTCGCCGTCCGCCTGTTGCGGGGCGAGCGGATGGGGCTCGGCAGCAACCTCCGAGAGAGTCAGCGGACCGGTCTTCAGCAGCAACCCGGGCATGGAGCCCAAGGGCAACTCGGACGGTTTCGACACGACGGGCGTTTGCACGACGGGCGTTTGCACGACGGGCGTTTGCACGACGGGGGGCGAGCTGTCGCGGACCGTGAGCGTTGAAGGTTCGTTGCCCGGACGTGGCGGGGGCACGTCGCCGTCGAGCCGCTTCCAGACGCTGCCCCCCGGCGGAAACGAGGCCGGCGTGGCGGGTGCGCGGCGATCGTCCGCAGGGGCGAGTTCGCCGAGATGGTCTGCGGCCGGCAGTTGCCCGAGCGCATGGAACGAAACGGTGCGTGGCTCATCCGAGACGGATTCCGGAGCGGTCGTTTGCGTACAACCGGTCAGCCGGCAGGCGAAAACGATAGTCAGCAGGACAAACGGCAGCATCCGGTGCCGCGACAAAACCGTTGTAACCCGATCCATGGTTCTTCCGTGACAAAAGGCGTATGCACGTGGCGGTCCCGCGTTCCGTGCGGACCCTGCTCATCTTGACCGATCGGCCGGTTTTTCGGACGGCGCTGAGAGAAAACGCCTCGACAAGGCGGGCAGACAGGACGGTCGACCGAACAGCCGTCACAAGTCGTGCCAGCCGCCCCTCGCATTCGGCAGTTGCGGCACAGTCGGATTCGGTAACACCAGCCGTGCCAGCGGTGTGATCGGTAGAATTGGGTGTTTGCATTGAGCTTTGAGCTATGAGC